>SYOC01000173.1 GCA_005804965.1 Pseudomonadota bacterium | reverse complement strand
GACGATCCTGAATTCGCTTTCAATTTGCTGGTGGATGTGACGGCAGTCGATTTTCTTGGTAAAGAACCGCGCTTCGAAGTCGTGTACCATCTGAAGTCGCTCACGCTCTCGCATCGTTTGCGTGTGAAGATTCGTGTTACGGAAGACGACGCCGTCGTTCCGAGTGTCTCTGCTCTGTGGAAGGGGGGAGATTGGCTGGAGCGAGAAGTGTGGGATATGTACGGCATTCGCTTTTCTCACCATCCCGATCTGCGTCGTATCCTCATGTATGAAGAGTTCCGCGGTCACCCGCTGAGGAAAGATTATCCGGTGGATCGCCGGCAAGTGCTGGTCGAAGAGCGGGACCCGGTCAACGATCCTTGGCCTAGAAGGTAGCTCCTATGGCGGAAGCACTCGCGAGACAGTTGGAAGATACACTCGACCCTACCTCGGAGGTGATGTCCCTACAAATGGGGCCATCGCACCCTGCCACCCATGGCACGGTGAAGTTTAATCTCAAGCTTGATGGCGAAAAGATTCTCGACATGGATGTGGAGATTGGGTATCTCCATCGCGGATTTGAGAAAATGTGCGAGCAGCGCACGTGGAATCACGTGGTGCCGTACACCGACCGACTGAATTATATCTCTCCGCTCATTAACAATGCTGGGTTCGCCTTAGCTGCCGAACGATTGCTTGATATCCAAGCCCCTGAGCGCTGCCAATACATCCGTATGATCATGAGCGAAATTTCGCGCATGGCTGACCATTTTACTTGTCTTGGCATGGCGGCAGCGGAAGCTGGCGCGATTTCTGTCGCCTTTTATGGATTGGAAGCCCGAGAAACCCTCTTCGATATTATTACTGCCGTCACCGGTGCCCGGCTGACCGTCAGCTACGCCCGCGTTGGTGGTGTGACGCAGGATCTTCCTGAGGGATTCGCCGAGCGTGTCCGGGGTGCATTCAAAGATATTCGCGCCGTTATGTCCGACTGCGACAACCTGTTATCGAAGAACCGTATCTTCATCGAGCGGATGTCGGGTGTTGGCGTGCTGTCCAAAGAAGATGCCATCTCCTACGGCGTCACTGGTCCGCTGCTGCGTGCCAGCGGCGTAGCCTATGACGTGCGCAAATCTGACCCCTATCTGTTTTATGATCGGGTCGATTTCGACGTGCCCACCGGTACCGAGGGCGACAACTACGACCGTTTTTCGGTACGATTTGAAGAGATTCGCCAGAGCATGCGCATTATCGATCAGGCGCTTGATCAGATTCCCGAAGGGCCGGTACGTGTGGACGACCCACGTATCTCTTTGCCGCAGAAGAAAGATGTCTACGGCAACATCGAAGGCTTAATGAACCATTTCAAGTTGGTCATCGAAGGGGTGAAGATCCCGCCAGGTGAAGTCTATCAAGCGGTAGAAGGCGGCAATGGGGAGTTAGGGTTCTATCTGGTGAGCGACGGGAGCGGCCGTCCGTATCGGGTGCGAGTACGTCCGCCGTGCTTCTTTGGCATGGCAGCGCTCGGGCAGATGCTGAAGGGCTATATGATCTCTGACATCATCACGACCTTCGGCATGGTCAACATGATTGGTGGAGAGTGCGACCGATAAAGTAACGAGCAATGAAGTTTATAGAGTCCGTAGAGTTTCTAGGGTTTATCGAACCCGATGAACTCAACGAACTCAACGAACTCAACGAACTTTTATGTCTGTACAATTTTCACAAGAGACGTACAAGCAATTTGAGGAAGTGCTCACGCACTATCCAACGAAACGGGCAGCGATCATGCCCACATTTTGGTTGGCGCAAAAGGAGTTCGGCTATCTTAGCCCGGACGCGATGGAGTACATCGGCCAACTGCTGGGGCTTTCTCCAGCGTATGTTGGTGCCGTGGCCTCCTTCTACACCATGTACAATAAGGAGCCGGTCGGGAAATATCACCTTCAGGTGTGTGCGAACCTCTCCTGTACGTTGCTTGGTGCTGAACACATTATCGAGTGTATTGAGCACAAACTTGGCATCGGGCTAGGGCAGACGACTGCGGATGGAAAATTTACCTTGAGCGAAGTGGAATGCCTCGGGTCGTGCGGCACCGCCCCAGTCGCTCAGATCAACGATGATTATCACGAGAATTTGACTCCTGAAGGCGTGCTGCAATTGCTGGAGACGCTTTCAGTCCAAGAATAGCGACAGAACGAGCCACCGTGCGGCTTAGATGATGCGTGTATGATCGATATTGCTATCTCCGCCATTCTCACAGTTTTCATCCTCGCCAACATTATGAATTTGGGGGGACTGCTGCTTTGGGTCGAGCGCAAAGGCAGCGCCATCCTGCAAGATCGTATCGGTGCGAACCGTGCGGCATTGCTGGGTAAATTGCCCATCAACATCGGCATCATCAACACTTTGGTTGCTGATCCCATCAAGCTTTTCACTAAGGAAGATTTCGTTCCGCCCAACGCTGATAAATTCTTGCATTGGATGGCTCCCATTCTGGCGATGGTGCCAGCGCTCATTGCCTTCATAGCGATTCCCTTCGGCGACATCCTCGTTATTGGTGAGCGTGAGATCAATCTCCAGGCCGCCAATCTCAACGTCGGCATCCTCTATATTTTGGGGATGGTCTCCCTGGGCGTGTATGGCGTCGTTCTCGCTGGGTGGGCGTCGAACAGTCGTTGGGCGTTGCTTGGTGGCATCCGAGCTTCGGCGCAGATGATCTCGTATGAAATCGCCTTGGGATTAGCGCTGATCGGTGTCGTTATGACGTTCGGCACGCTTGATCTCCAAGAAATCGCCCGCGCCCAAGGGCATATGATCGGCGGCGTCCTCCCAGGGTGGGGGATTTTTTATCAGCCTGTCGCCTTCTTCATCTTCCTGACTGCTGGCATCGCGGAAAGCAAACGTATTCCATTCGACCTGCCCGAGGCCGAAGCCGAACTGATTTCTGGCTACTTCACCGAATACTCAGGCGCAAAACAGGCGACATTCATGCTGGTGGATTTCCTTGAATCCATCATCGTCGCTGGCTTGATCACGACGTTGTTCTTCGGTGGGTGGCAGGTGCCGTTTTTGATGCGCGATGGTCTCCATCTCCCTGGCGATATCTTTTATCCGTTGCCGTCGTTGCTCGTTACCTTAGTCCAACATGGGGCATTTGTGACGAAGCTGGCCTTCTTCTGCTGGTTGCAGATTATGATTCGCTGGACGCTGCCGCGCTTTCGTTACGACCAGCTGATTAATCTCGGGTGGAAGATTTTGCTGCCGATCGCGTTGGCTAACGTGCTCGTTACTGGGTTAATGATTCTCATTTTTCAAGCGTAATTACCTATGGATCTCCTCACGTTTTTCATGCTTGCCGTGCCGCTCGTGCTCTTCGCTGCGGTGGTGATTCTCCATCCCAGTCCGGTGTACAGTGCCATGTCCCTGGTTGTGGTCATGAGTTTCTTGGCACTGTATTTCTTTTTCCTCGATGCCCACATGTTGGGATGGTTCCAGATTATCGTCTATGCCGGCTCGATCATGGTGTTGTTCTTATTCGTCATCATGCTGCTGAATCTGCAAAACGACCCACAAGAGCACCAACAGCCGAGTTTGCGCACGGCATCGCGAATTGGTGGAGCCGTGCTGATTGCTGAATTGGTCTTTCTCTTCTCTCGCTCTTCCTCTTCTGAAAAGGCTGCGGCAGAACTTCCTGAAGGATTTGGTACGGTAGTGGCGCTGAGTGAGAAGTTATTTACGGATTTTCTCATCCCCTTTGAAATCACGTCGATTTTACTATTGATTGCGGCGGTTGGTGCGGTCGTATTGGCGAAACGATGAAGACAGTTTGTTGAGCTTATTGGGTCTATAGAGTCGGAAGCAAACAGACTACCCGAACGCAAGAAACTCAAAAAACCCAACGAACTCAAGAAACGCAATTAGACGCAAATTTATGGCTCCTATTAGTTATCATCTCATTCTCAGCGGTATTCTGTTCACCATCGGCGTGATGGGGGTCTTACTCCGCCGGAATACCATCATCATTTTCATGGCTATCGAGTTGATGTTGAATGCGGTCAACTTGTCCTTCGTGGCATTGGCCCGCCATCTTGGCTCGATGGATGGACAACTCATCGTCCTCTTCGTCATGGCCGTGGCTGCGGCTGAAGCTGCCGTCGGGCTTGCCATCATTTTGATGGTGTTCCGCAATAAAGAGACGATCAATGCCGACGAACTCAAACTGATGCGCTGGTAACCATGGAACACGCTCACGCCACGGCACAAGCCCTCTCCCTCTCCCTCTCCGTTTCGTATCTCCGCTATATTCCGCTTTTTCCTCTCCTTGGTGTCCTGTTCAATATTTTTCTGGGACATCGTCTAGGGCGGAAAGCCGTCAATATCGTTTCTCCCGGCATGGTCTTTCTTTCTTTCTTGGTGTCGCTCCATGCCTTTTGGAATCTCCCTGAGGGAGGGAGGCTGGTCGATACGATGTGGCTCTGGATCTCTTCGGGGACGCTGCATGTCGATTTCGCTCTCCAAGTCGATCAACTGTCGGCCATGATGATCTTGGTCGTCACCGGAGTCGGGTTTCTCATCCATGTCTATTCAACCGGATATATGGCGCATGACCATGATGTGGCGCGGTATTTCGCCTATCTGAATTTATTTACCGCCTCCATGCTGCTGCTGGTGCTCGGAGAGAATCTTCTCCTGCTCTTTGTCGGTTGGGAAGGGGTTGGACTCTGCTCCTATCTGCTCATCGGCTTTTGGTACACCGACGACGAAAAGGCCAGCGCCGGTAAGAAAGCTTTTATCGTCAACCGCGTGGGCGATGCTGGTTTCCTCCTAGGCCTGTTTTTGTTGTTTTGGACCCTGGGTGAGTCGAACGTGTGGACGCTCTCTTTCTCGACGATCCAGCAACATATCGCTGCCGTACCTGCCGAGGTGGCTACGGTGATCTGTCTGCTGCTCTTCGTCGGTGCCGCAGGGAAATCTGCACAGATTCCTCTCTACGTTTGGTTGCCGGATGCTATGGCTGGACCAACGCCGGTCAGCGCATTGATTCACGCCGCCACGATGGTGACTGCCGGCATCTATATGATCGCCCGCCTGAATTTTCTGTATGCGCTGTCGCCCACGGCGCTCTCCGTTGTCGCTACGGTGGGGGCAGCAACTGCGTTCTTCGCAGCAACCATTGGCCTCGTGCAGACTGACATCAAAAAAGTGCTTGCCTACTCCACGGTCAGTCAACTCGGCTACATGTTCCTTGCCCTTGGCGTCGGAGCCTACACGGCTGGTGTGTTCCATCTCATGACCCACGCCTTCTTCAAAGCCCTACTCTTTCTCGGTGCTGGCAGTGTGATACATGGCATGAGCGACGAGCAAGACATCACCAAGATGGGCGGGTTGAAAAGCAAAATGCCGGTGACCTTTTGGACGTTCTTCATCGCCTGCTTGGCCATTGCTGGCGTGCCGGGACTCTCGGGATTTTTCAGTAAGGATCTGATTCTCGAAGAAGCCTACGCCAGTCCTCTCGGTTCGCCGATGTTATGGCTAGTGGGCACGATCGGCGCAGGCATGACCGCGTTCTACATGTTCCGCCTGTTATTCGTGACGTTCTTTGGCGAAAATCGCGCGAGCCATGAGGTGCAGCATCACATCCACGAATCTCCTGCGTCGATGACCGTTCCTCTCGCCATTTTGGCAGTACTCTCGATTGTCGGCGGTTATTTCCCACTCCTACATTTCTTGAGTCCGCTCTTTGGTGAGCATCATGAACCTCATGTTGCGCCGCTCATCAAATATCTGCCGACGGTCGTCGGGCTTGGCGGCATCGCGCTCGCCTATGTGATGTACGTGCTCAACCCGGCAATTGCCGACAATATGGCGCGCGGGCTTTCTGCTTTCCACAAGCTGCTTTTCAATAAGTATTATATCGACGAAATTTATGACGCCGTGATTGTGCGCCCCATCGTCGGCATGTCCAATTGGCTATGGAAGGTGTGGGATGCCATCGTAATTGACGGGACGGTGAACGGTGCTGCCCACACGATGGAGGCGAATGGATCGCTGCTGCGCCTCTGGCAAAATGGCAACGTCCAGAACTATGCTCTGTCGTTCTTGATCGGAGCGATGGCTATTCTCGGGTACTACCTATGGTAAGCGCCGTTATTTTTCTTCCCCTTCTCGCCGCAGTGCTCTTACTCTTCATGGCTAAGGAAGAGGAGGAACTGGCGCGTCGTTTCGCCTTGGGCGTTGCGTTAGTCACGTTCGTAATCTCCCTAGGTTTGTTGGTGAATTTTGATAGCAGCAAGGCTGATTTTCAGTTCGTTGAACGGGTCCCTTGGATTGCTGACTTTGGTATCCATTACTACGTCGGTGTGGATGGGATTAGCCTCTTCCTGGTGTTGCTTACCACGTTCTTGGTGCCGATTGTGCTGCTGGCCTCGTGGGATGTGCATTCCCGTGTCAAAGAGTATCTGTTCTTCTTCCTAATGTTAGAGACCGGCATGCTGGGTGCTCTGGTTGCTCTGGATCTGTTCCTTTTCTACGTCTTTTGGGAAGTCATGCTGATTCCGATGTACTTCTTGATTGGTGTGTGGGGAGGTGCACGGCGTATTTATGCTGCAATCAAGTTCCTGCTCTATACGATGGTGGGCAGTTTGTTGATGCTGGTAGCGATCCTGTACCTCGCCTATCTTCATAACGCCCAATATGGTGCCGTCACCTTCGATCTTCTCCAACTCTATAATCTGAAAATTCCTGAACAGACGCAGCTGTGGCTTTTTGCCGCGTTTGCACTGTCTTTTGCCATCAAAGTGCCGTTGTTTCCGTTCCATACTTGGCTGCCGGATGCTCACGTGGAAGCTCCGACTGGTGGTTCGGTGATTCTGGCTGGTGTGTTGTTGAAAATGGGGACCTACGGGTTCCTGCGTTTCGCCTTGCCGCTTTTTCCTGATGCTGCGCATGCCGCAGTGCCAACGATCATGGCACTCTCGGTCATTGGCATTATCTATGGCGCATTGGTGGCGATGGTCCAGCCTGACCTGAAGAAGCTTGTGGCGTATTCGTCGGTCAGTCACCTCGGATTTGTCATGCTCGGGATGTTCGCCTTCAACATGCAAGGCATTGCCGGGTCGGTGTATCAAATGCTGAATCATGGCATCTCTACCGGCGCATTGTTCCTGCTCGTCGGCGTGGTGTATGAGCGTCGCCATACGCGGCTCATCAGCGACTATGGCGGTTTGTGGAAACAGATGCCGGTGTATGCGTCCGTTTTTTTGGTGACCATGCTGTCGTCAATTGGTCTTCCTGGGCTCAACGGCTTCGTCGGCGAGTTCCTCATCATGCTCGGCGCGTTCAAGGCAAATGTATGGGCTGGCGCGTTTGCGGTTTCCGGCGTCGTGCTTGGCGCGGTATACATGTTGTGGATGTATCAACGAGTCATTTTCGGGGAATTGAAACATGAGGAGAATAAAAAACTGACCGACCTTTCTCCACGTGAGATCGCCATTTTTACCCCGCTCTTAGCGCTGATGTTGTTGATGGGTCTCTACCCGCAACCGTTCTTGACGCGCATGGAGAAATCGATCGAGGCGACCTTGGCGCGAGTCGAACGAAAAACCGCTGTGGTGCAAGTGGAGCCAGTGGAACCCCCGCCGGTCCAAGTCGTTGCCGAACGTTAATTACTGAAGAACTGGAAACGTTTGTATGATCAAGCTGCCCCCAGTCAACTGGCTGTCGTTACTGCCTGCGATCATCCCCGCCTTCACCGGAATCCTGGTGCTCTGTTGGGATCTTGGGATGAAAAACGAAGAGCGTCATCGCTTGGCATGGCTAGGCATTCTTGGTCTCGCCATCACTGCCGTGGTTTCCTTCTGCCTTCTGGGTAGAAACGAACCGGCATTTAATGGTTCCTATACGTTGGATTCCTATGCCATGTTTTTCAATTTGATTTTTTGCTTGGCGGGAATCCTCACGTTTTTGATGTCCATTCAGTATCTGCACACGTCGGATATTCATGCTGGGGAGTACTACGCCCTCATCCTCTTTGCTATTGTGGGCATGGTGGTCATGGCTGCCGCGACTGATTTAGTGAACATCTTTCTTGGTCTCGAAACCATGTCGATTGCCGTCTACGTGCTTGCTGGCATTTGGCGACAGCGGTTGCAATCCAATGAAGCCGCGTTGAAGTATTTTCTGCTCGGTGCGTTTGCCAGTGGATTCTTGCTCTACGGTATCGCGCTTTTGTATGGCGCGACCGGCAGTATCCAACTGGGAAAGATTGCCATGCACGTAAACGAACATGGCGCTTCCACCATCTTGCTCATCGGAGTGGCGATGTTGATCGTCGGTTTCGGGTTCAAAGTGGCGGCGGCTCCCTTTCACGTATGGACCCCAGATGTGTATGAAGGCGCACCAACGACGATCACGGCGTTCATGGCCGTGGGTGTGAAGGCGGCGGCTTTTGCGGCTTTTGCCCGGGTTTTTCTCCATACACTAGGTGGGATTCACGGACAATGGGAAGGGATCTTATGGGTCCTCGCCGTGCTGACGATGACGGTTGGCAACATCACCGCGCTCGTCCAAAACAATGTCAAACGTATGTTAGCCTACTCCAGCATTGCTCACGCGGGATATTTGCTGGTAGCGATGGTTGCAGGCAAAGAACTCGGCGGTGCTGCGTTGATGTACTACCTTGTGGCCTACGGACTCATGAACCTGGGGGCGTTTGGCGTCATTATCGCGGTTGGGCGCAGGGGTGAGCCGAATGAAGAGTTCGCCGATTTTGCCGGACTCGGCTTCCGTTATCCTTTATTAGCGCTGGCCATGACCGTGTTTATGTTGTCGTTGACCGGTATCCCGCCTCTCGTCGGGTTCGTGGGCAAGTTCTACATTTTCAGTGCAGCAGTCAAAGCCGGGTATCTATGGCTCGCCGTCATCGGCGTGCTGAACAGCGTCATCTCGGCGTACTATTACATTCGCGTCATCGTGAGCATGTACATGCACGAGGGCGACAAGGTCCCGGAAAAGCTCTCTGCGCGACCTGCCTTAGCCGTCGCCATCCTGATTGCTGCCGTGGGTACGATTTGGCTCGGCGTTTTTCCCTCCGCCTCAATGGCGCTCTCCCGTCTCTCGTTTCTTGCACTTGGGTGAGTTCGTTTTGTCTCTGCTAATACCGCGCTAGTGCATCACGCCAGTGCTCTTCTAGTGCCTTCCCTTCGGTTGCCGACAGTAACTGTAAACGCGGATGTCCGTCGAGAAGGACTCCGCCCGTGGGATTTACATAGCGTCTGATCTTCTCGGAAAAAAAGACTAAAGATCCCACCGGTAAAATTTGTCGCGACGAGAAATAGTAGGGCGATTCTGTACGATACGCTTTCACTGAGAACGTCTCCTTCCTGCCGTTAGGCAGTGTTGCGCGGCAGTCGTTTGAACATTGGACGCTTGTCGCAGTCGCGAGCTTCACTGTCTTTTGTCACGTTCGCAAGATTGCCAGTCGTTGCCGTGCAAAGAACACCGGGATTATACGCGCTCTGACCAGCCTGCAAAGGCCATGCTGTCTGCGCCTGCGTTTATCGCGCTGGATTCTTGACCATGCGCTATACTCTGGCGGATAGAGCACATCTTCCTGCTGAGAGTTTTCAGTCGCAATCCCACACGCCGTTGAGACGTTTCGCCACGGCACCATCCCCGCCACCCAGGCAAGGCGTAGTAGTCATGCAGTCCGAACAGAATGCGACCACGCCGTTGGGCTGGTCCGCTGAAAGGTCAGCAAAAGCGAAGCGCGGCAGCAAAAGCGGCTGCACGGCACCAGCCAAGGTGTTGTGGGCCGCGAGAACGTTGCCTGCTGTGTAGTTATCCGTCAGTCGTCCCCCCGTGACTGCGATGTGGTTATTAAACGCGACGATTTGGCGACTGCTGGAGTTGCACACGAGGTACGAGGGATCGGCGAATTGGATCATATAGGTGTCATAGACGGCGACGTTTGCGGATGAAGAGTTGACGCGGACAGCGCACGAAGACAACGTGCCGTCCCAACCGCTGGAAAAATAGCAGCCATCGCAAATGACTTGCTCGGCGTTGGCTCCCGAGGGAATTTCGATCCCTGCCCCGGTACCATCGCTCTCAAAATGTCCGCCGACAAATTTGAGCATGCGGGCCTGCTCGATCACCACCGTATTCACGTTTGGCCCGGTACCGAGCGAACACTGAAGACAAAGAAAGTTGATCACGTCCGCCGAGCCTGGAACCCCAATCCGTAGGGCCGGGTCGAGGCTTGAGGTGCCAACATTGCCGATCACCGAGATCTGCAGCGCCGAGAAATCGTGGACTCGCGCCGCCCAGATGCCGCCACCACTTCCTGCCACTTGACCCGAACGCACCATCACGTTGGTGAGGTTGACATGCTCGCAACGAGTCGTCTGACAGAGTTCGATAGCCCAGGCCGAGAAGCCGTTGGTCGGGCGGACCATCACGTTTTCCAGCGTAACGTAATTCACAAAGTTGGCGCGCAAGAAGTGGGTAGCCGAGCCAGTATTATCAATCTGGAGGTCACGGAATACGGCATTGCGTGCATCGGTCTGGATATCAAACATCACCCCAGCGCCACCTGTCCAACGCAGCACTGTACCTTGAGCGGCTTGTCCGGCTTCGCTAGCCGCGCGCCCAAGAAACTCGTAGGGAATGTTGGATGCTGAGAGGGCAACGGTCGTGCGCATCGGACAATCTTGCCCAGGCAGAATAATTGACCCGCCACGAGGTAGTTTCTGCATGGCCGCGCGAATCGCTATTGCATTGTCAGCAGTCGGGGAGCAAGAGCGGATACGCACCTCCCCGGAGGGAGAGGCAGTATGACCGACTTGTGGGGTGACGGTGAAGAGAGCGATGAGAGTGACGATGAAAAAAGAAGCAATGGTACGCATGGTCCAACTATACGAGAGCTGGACCATGTCGCCTACTAGGGGGTGTGACTGAGTTAGCCGCCGAAACCACCGTCTTCGGGTTCGTGGCCGTAGACATCGCGCACGTAGTATTCTGATTGATGGGTTGCTGCCCGTGCGCCCCAGCCGTACTCCATCATCCAGCCCGAAGGGTTTCGGAAATAGAACGAATACATGTGGTCGTTGGAATGTTTTCCGGGTTTGATCGTCACCGGAATCTTGTGGCTGCGCACCAGTTCTTCGGTGAGGCCGACATCGTCCATAGTGTCCACTTCAAGCATCACGTGGTTGATGCGGCGTTTCGAGGGACCCACTCCGAAGGCGACGGTGTGATCGCGGTCGTTGCAGTGCATAAACGTGGGGGTGACGACATGTTGACCAAGATGAATCTTGTATTCGACTCCTCCGCGCATACCCAAGGCGCGATAAAAGCGATAGGCGGCTTGGGCGTCGTCCTGACGGACAATACAATGCCCCAGACCGCCAGTGCCGGTTCTGAAACGTCCGTGCATCCGTCGCCCGGGGTGAAACGGTCGGTCGAACTGGACTTCAGGTCCGTGGAAAATCTCGATGGGATTCCCGCCTGGGTCATTAAGTTTCAACACGCCAAGGACATGGCGCTCAATGGCTTCCTCCTCTGATCCCACGCGATACTTGATGCCTGCTTCGGTCAGTTGGTGTTGCATCTCTGCAAACTCTTCCCCGCCAGCGACGCGGAAGCCAAGGTACTCCACGTCGTCACTGCCGTTAGCATGCAGCACGAAGCGGTGATGCCAGTAATCCATGCGCAAGTAGCAACGATCCGTTTCGCCTTCCTCAGATAGTTCCAGGCCGACGATGGACGTGGCAAAGTTTTTCCAGGCATCGAGATCTTTGACACCGATGCCCATGTAGCCTAACTCGGTGACTTGAATCATGGTTCCCTCCTCGGGTTGGTTAGTGCAATGACTGAATCTGTTCGTCTATAGCGTTTGGGCGCTTGCGTTTTTATCGCCCTCCTTCGGCCTCCTCGGCCAGGAATTTATCAAGCAGCCACAGCATCTTTTCGGGACCGGCATCAAGCAAGATGCCCACCTGTTTCACGTGAGGTCGTTCCTTCACATTGCGATATTGAGCTTCGAGTACCGCCTTATCTTCCAGAAACGCGGCGTTGATGGCTTCCAGCAACATGTCGCTCATCCCGGGCACGTCGGTGGCTACACTCGTCCCCCAGGAATAGTAATAGTCTACCCAATCTTCGTCGCGTGGCGTCACCGCCTGACTCGTATAGGTGTCGAGCATCAGTTGCCCGTTTGACGGCCCATCGGTGACGGTGCCGGACGTGTAGACTTGGAAGTGTAGGACAAAATTGCACGGCAAAGTCACGTCAACATCAAAACTCATATCGAACACGGCCCCGGGCGGAAAGAGATGCTGAGCAAAAGCTGGGGGAGGCTCGCTGTGCATCCAGAACTTGCTGTTAATCCCGCGCGGCAACTTGGTGTATTGGGTCTTTCGGCGGGTCCAAGCGTCGGTGCCGCCGAGGGTCTTGCGATGAATCCAGGTGAGATGGCTGAGGTCCATCAAATTGGCAATTTCCAGTCGATAGTTAGCGTTGACTGACACTTGAGAAGTCTTGATGTTCCAGTTCTTGTCACCAGGGCCGACGGCAAAGCAAATCAAGCTGGGATCGGCCTTGGCCGGGTCGCCCATCCACACCCAGATCCAGTTGTCTTTCTCCACTACCGGAAACGTGCGCACGCACGCCTGCGGTGGAATCTTGTCCTGCCCGGGAATCTCGGTGCACCTGCCATCTGGGCCAAATTTCATACCGTGGTACATGCAGCGCAGGGAATCGCCTTCCTTCTGCCCCAAATGCAATGCGGCTTGCCGGTGCGGGCAACGGTCTTCCATTGCCACCACGCTACCGTCGGGTTTGCGGTACAACACGAAGGGTTCATTGGCAATGCGCCGCGCCAGCAGTGCGTGCTTGCCCTGACTCAGTTCATAGTCCCAGCCAGCACAGTACCAACAATTCTTGACAAACATGCGTTCTCCTCTGTGATGTCTTCAGGAAAAACTTTTACGCCTTTGTGACTGGGTGGGTGCGTTGCCATTCTGCGGCGACATGTTCCATGGTCGAGAAGGTGACACCGACATGACTTTTCATATAGTCGATCAAGCGTTCGAGCATGAGCAAGCGATGTCCACGGCCAATGACTTGCGGGTGCATGGTGAGGATAAAAACGCCCGTCCCAAGATGCTGATAGAGAAAATCAAAGTCTGCCGCCCAGATACTGTAGACTTCGTCTGGCGTACGCAACCCTACGTGATGCGCTGGCCAATGCAGACCAAAATACGGCCAGTCGTCCAAACTCCAGTCTACCGGCAGTTCCACTAGATCCACTTCCTTGCCGAATACGTACGGGCCATCTTGAGGCGCTTCGTCGCCAATGCGGCAGTAGTACGGGGTGAAGTCCGTCGCCATCAGGCTGGAATCGTACTGGAAGCCGAATTCGAGTAGGAGGCCGACCGAGTGTGGACTCAGGTCCCACGCCGGAGAGCGATAACCAACTGGGGATTTGCCTGTGATGCGGCGAATGCACTCGCTGCCGCGCTCGAGAATGCGGCGCTCTTCGTCCGGCGGCACCGATGCCGGGTTCTCGTGGAGATAGCCATGATGGCCGATCTCGTGCCCGGAGTCAGCGATTTTTTGGACAATCTTGGGGTAAGTGTCGATGGTATGTCCCGGGATGAACCATGACGCCAACACTTGATGGCGTCTCAGCAGGTCGAGCAAACGTTCTGCTCCCACCGCACCAAACTCGCCGCGCGAGATCGTGCTCGGCGACTTTGAGCGCATGGGGCCCAGCCAAATAGACAGGGCGTCGAAATCGAAGGAGAGGCAGACGGTAACATTTTTGGACATAATGGGCCTCACTAAATCATGCGCCGGCACGAAGGACCTCCGCCGAGGATAAAATCGCTTTCCGCCGAAGGTAATTCCGACTCGCTTCAATGCCGCGACGACTCACAAGATCTACATCGCGGCCAAAAAGCCCTTGCAATTCTTCCTCCATACGAACGAGGTCAAACAAGGTCCGATGAGCGTCTTGAGAGAACGTGACCAAGACATCCACATCGCTGTCCGGACGAAAGTCTTCGCGCAAAACGGAGCCAAAGAGCGCGAACTCAGTAATTTTCCACCGTTGGCAGAACTCGGCAATCTTCTCGTGGTCGATGGAAATGCGGATGCCCATACGCCGGCTCCATTACAGCTTCACGAACAAGTCCTTTACCCCTTCGCTGGTCAAACGCGACACGGTGGTGATTTTGTTGCTGAACGCTTGCAAGGGGCCGAGCGAGTTTGAGCCTACGTCAATGAGAATGGAAAAGAGCGAGAAACCCATCTCTTCTTTGTCAGCGCGGAACTGTTCCGCCCACTCGGGACGCACTTGGCACTCGCCGTCGGTGATAAAGACGATGTCGCCGCGTTTGAAACGCGACTGCTTGAGGCACGCCAGCGCAGCGTTGAGCGGCGTCTCGAAGTCCGTTCCACCGCCAGGAAAATATTCGGCAAGTTCCATGACGGTACTCATCTCCACGTCGTAACGCTCGCGCGGATTCAGGTCGAGCACGCGCAACGGCGTGTCCGCAGACGAGAAGCAGATGGAGCGGAAGAGCCGACGTTGCCGCCGTGCGATTTCCAGTAAGGTCAGCGCCAGCGCTTTGGCCCAAATCTCTTTGTCGCCCATCATCGACGAGCTGCCGTCGAGACATACTACGACCGGTCCTTTGCCTTTTTCTTCATGGCTACGCAGCGAGTAGAGCAGCAATTCGTTTTCGATAAAGCGGCGGGTAAAATCCTTCCGTAGCACCGGATGATGAAATGCCATGAGTTCATGCGGCAGCAGACGGCTGACTTCTGCACCGAGACCGACAGCAAATAGCTCTTCGTCGGCCCGCTCGAAGATTTTGCGCCGCAGAGCTAGTGCATGCTCTTTCATACGACCGACCATCTGCGCCAGCTTCTTGAGCTTGTCATTCCCGGCTAGATGCTTGCCCAGTTCAATTTGCCGCCCAGGTGAGGATTTGTGGCCGCCACCAATTGTCAGACTCCATGCCTCGGCTTCTTGCGCAGCGTCGTCGAGATGCTTTGTGACGGTGATCGCTTCTTTGAGAAAGCGATTGTCCATTTCCGCTTGGGCTTGTGACAGGTCGCTGTTGAGCTGCTTGGCCTGCTGACGCAGCCGGGCCTCTTCGGCACGGGCTTCACTCGCGAGTTTGTTCGCGGCTTGCTCCAGCAGCTCCTTGGTTTCTTTGGAGAGTTCGCCTTGCTTGGCGAGTTCCTTCGTCAACTCCTTGGCGTTGTGAGCTTCTGCAATTTTCTCCTGCACGATCTCTTCTTGTTTCTGCATGTTCCACAAATCGAGCAGATCGCGACGGGTGAAAGGCTTTTCGCTTTTGAGGAGCCGCACCGCGCCTTCGCCAAGCAGCACGGTTGCCAACCCAGCCTTACCTTCATCAAGCAAGGTCGCTTCGCGCAGCAGTTGCGCGAGTTCGCCTTTATGCAGAGCCAGGAGCAGCGTGTGATTGAGCGCTGCGCTGGGTAGCACGTCCTGCTCCTTCAGGAAGATGACGTTGTATTTGAAGAGCGAGCAAAACAAGTCTTGCAGCAGCGCATCGAAATGTGGTGTTAAGGTGCCACCGGTCTCTTCCAGGGCGCGTAAGGCAGGAGAGTCTTCACGCAGCTTTTGGTAGACGGCGCGGTCATAGGAATCGCTTTCGACCCATTGGGCATTGCGTGGAATCGGCGGTGGAGGCGACAGGACAAACCGCGATTTTTTGGGGAGCGATATCCGTCTGGCCATAGCTCTGGGTCCGTTGTTATGGAGCGAGCGGTTCCAGGGGCGGTTGCGTCGCGTTGAGGTCGAGATGATCGGAAAGCCCATGCGCATTCGGGACAAACTGCTCGAACGCCTCTTGGCTGTCCCACCCCAAGGATTTCAGCAACGGGTCGTGCACTTTTTCCTTGTGGATGTCAGCACTATACAGATTCGTGCGTCTGACGGCCCGGAGATATGCCCGTCCATTGGGAATGAAGCGCATGGCTGGCATCTCGAATCTAGAAAAGACCTGGGTGAGCGTCTCATAGGTCAGTGAAGGCAAATAATGAAGGGCGCTACGCACGATCTGCAGAAAAAGGCTGTGATGCGCGAGTTCGTCGCGACTGACGACTCGGCAGGCTTCCGACGCGCCAATTTCGTAGCCCCGTTGCCGTTCCTCGGGAGTAGGAGCAAGTGGCAAGCCGTACTCGTGGCGCACGCGCGCCCGCACTTCCTGATAATGGAAGAACGTCGTCCGTTCTTGGGCCATGGCGTACACGGTAGTGCCGAGTGGGCTGTTGATGCCGTGATGTTGTGCGGGCCGCCAACGCGAGGCGCGCACTTTGTCTAAATAAGTCTCGATTTGTGCCTCGGTGCGAGCCTGGGAATGTTGCAGCACCAGCTCCCAGGCGACGCCATGTTTGGCTTCCTCTGCGCCCCATTGCAGGTGCATGTTGCGCCTTGACCGATTCTCGCGAAACATCTCAAGCCCGTCTTGCACGTAGTCGCCCACATATTCTTCCACGCCCATGAACCCTTCAATGAGGGTACGGGTATCCTCGCTCAGTTGGTGGCCGCGTTCGCGCATCTCCTCCAACGGTAGGTCGTGCCACGGCGACCAATTGCGCTGTTTCAGCGACCGACCAAAATAGGCAACACAATGGTCTTGCACGGCTTGGTTGAGGGCATGTTGGCGGGCCTCCGGTGTCCACGGATCAGTGATGATGACAGGGGAGGAAGCAAGAGAAGGCGTTGAGCTGGGGGCGGTAAGTGACATGAGGTTCTTTCTCGAAGCGGGGGCTTCAGCGTGGGGAAGAGTACGGTGCCCTAAGGTTTCGCAAGCAAATGTTGCAAGTGTTGTTGGACGGTTTGGATTTCTGTGCGGATGAGGGCGACTTTTTCCAGCGAGCGCCCGTTGTCTCCTACCTTGTGACTAATCTCCTCAATCTTGCCGAGAATAGCACGGACCTTGGTATGCGCCTCGATAATGGCGCGGGCATGCTGCTCCTTAGTGTCCCATTGACGTTCGGCATAATCGCGCAGCTCGCGTGTCTGAAACAGGAGTTCCTGCACCTCATCTTCGTAGCCATGCAACAGGCCCTGAATGACGTTGTGAACCTCGGCGTGCTCTCCCGGGTCTTTCCACAGGACGTGCTCCAAGAAGAAAAGATCGGACTCCGCGACTGTCACCCGCCCGTTGAGATAAGCCAAGGCTTGCAAGAGGCTGAGGCTTTGGCGATAGCGCCGGTCAGAGGCGACGATGTTCTTTTTGCGCAGCTCACGCCGGATGTCGGCCAGGGTGCGGAGCACGAGGTCCGGCACGGCGATGTCTCGCACCTCGGCTTGCATCTGCCGCAGCTCGTCGAGCGACAGCAACGTCCGCTGTTCCGGCTCCTTGGCCTGGAGCATACGAAGAAAACGGAAGTCTTCGTCGATGTAGCCCACTACGAAACGCAAGAGAAAACGGTCATAGAGCGCGAGTAACTCGTCGTCTTCCGGCAGTTCGTTACTGGCACCGAAGAGGGTAAGCAACGGCACTGGCACGACTTGGCGGCCGTTGTGAAAGAGCCGCTCGTTGATGAGGGTGAGGATCGCATTCAGGATGGATGAGCTGGCTTTGAAGACCTCGTCGAGAAAAGCGATATGGGATTCAGGCAGCTTGTGGTCGGTGACGCGGCGGTAATCGTCGGCTTCCAAGGCTTTGAGACTGACCGCGCCAAACAATTCTTCTGGCGTGGTGAATTTCGTGAGCAGCCACTGAAAATACGACGCCCCAGAGATACGGCGACAGAGTTCGTCGGCCAGCATGGATTTTGCCGTCCCCGGCGGGCCGACGATCAGCACATGCTGGGCAGCAAGCAACGCGGCTAGCGCACCGTCGATCAATGCGGATCGTTCGAGAAACAGATGTTGCAGCTCTTCGCGGAGTGCGCGGAGTTTGTCTTGTGGCGTCACACGTCGAGGCTTAGCAGATTGAGAGGAGGGGAACAATTGCAGAGGCGTTTGCCCACGGAGGCAATCCACGCATGGGCCTCACTCTCGTCCCCACTCCTCAGCACTAGGAAAAAACCTTCTCTCAGCGCATTGCATGTGGGTGGCACATTGCGTATTGGATTCTACCTTACCGAAGGGGGGTCATGCCGATGATGCAACGCGGACCACCGAGAGGAATGCGCGTATGTCGAAGGGCGTTAAGAAGCGAAGATTCCTCACGAACAACCAAGAACCAAAGAAGGAGCAGACCATGCGGAAATTTTTCTCTCTCGCGGCAGCGGCGCTGATGATAGTAGGTGGACAGGTCGCCAGTGCGGACCCGGTGCCGGTTGTCCTTACGCAAGGCACGCAAACGTTTAAGACCAATAAAGTTTTCTCTAGCAACCTGCGCTACGTTCACGGCAATGTCACCGTCAACAGCGGGGAAACGGTGAAGTTCGAGGATGTCAGCGGCATTCCGCATTCCATCACGATCGTTGATACCCAATTGGCGACCGACTGGGTGGGGTCCTACATCTGTTTAGCCGCAAACCTGGGCGGCCCCTGCGCGGCTATCGCCGTTGATGGTCACGGGTTTGGTGCTGTCCCAGAGCTTACTGCCGGAGCACCGGGACTCGATGTCGCTGGCGATTCCTTATGGCTCTTCCCTAATGGCTCCCTTGAAGCCACAGTGTCCGCGCCGGCTGGCACGACCCTGCATTACACCTGTGCCCTGCATCCGTGGATGCAAGGCAAGATCGCAGTGAAGTAGTCTTCGCTTGTGTCTTTCTTCATCGGGCGCAGCATATTGCGCCCCGATGTCCTTCCTTCTTCCTCGCTCTTTTTCGACGCCTCTAGCCTCTCCCTAGCTCGGTGGTTTATAAAGACAGCCGACATTCACATTGGACGAAGGAGGGACGCTATGGCTGGAGCGCTCGACGGTATTAAAATTCTCGAACTCACCCGGGTCGGACCTGGGGCGTTTTGCACGATGATGCTCGCTGATATGGGGGCAGAGGTGCTGAAAATCGAACCCCCACCCACAGGCAAATTGGTAGGTTCGGGAGCCTCGCCGCGACCGGATCAGGCCCGTAAACTTGCCACCAGTTTCACCAATCGGAATAAGCAAAGTCTGACCCTCAATCTCAAAGAGCCAGCCGGACAAGCCGTCCTCCAAGATTTGGCGAAAAGCTATGATGTGTTGGTGGAAGGATTCCGCCCCGGTGTGATGCAACGTTTGGGCGGAGACTACAACACCCTCAGCAAGATCAACCCGCGCTTGATTTACTGTGCGCTAAGTGGCTTTGGGCAAGACGGTCCGTACCGTGATTTTCCTGCTCACGATCTTAACTATCTGTCGCTGGCTGGAGTGGCGAACCTCATTGGCCCGACCGAAGGAGCGCCTTCGATTCCGCTCAACATCATTGCCGACTATGCCGGCGCGTCAATGCACGGTGTCACTGGCATCATGTTCGCCTTGTTTGCCCGCGAGCGCACGGGCAAAGGCCAGATGGTCGATGTGTCGTACCTGGATACGACGATTTCTTTGCTGGCGGCGACGCCGAACGTACGCGACTATTTTTCCGACGGTGTCATGCCTGGGCGCGGTAACGGTGTCTTTGGCGGTGGTCATGCCTATTACGGTTTCTATGAAACTAAGGACCGCAAGATGATTACCATCGGCTGCACCGAGCCGTGGCTCTTCGAGAATTTGTGCGACGCGCTGAATCGTCCTGATCTGAAAGATTGCGCCATGAAAGAAGGCGACTTCTCTGGACCAGCCAACGAGCGCCATGCCCAAGCCCGACAAGAGTTGCAGAAGATCTTCCTCACCAAAACTCGCCAAGAATGGTTCGATATCCTCACCCAGGCGGATGTGTGCGTCGGCCAAGTCTATGACGTGCCGGAAGTCTTCGAAGACCCGCAGGTGAAACACCGCCAGATGGCGGTGGAGTTGGATCACCCCGTGGCGGGAAAAGTCACGCAGGCTGGCATCGCCGTGAAATTGTCGGAGACTCCCGGTTCCATCCGTTCTTTCGCTCCGTCGCTGGGACAGCACACCGACGACGTGCTGCGCGGCATCGGCTACAGCGACGTGCGCATTGCGGAGTTACGAGAAAGGAAAATCGTGTAGAGAATCGGAGAGCCGGAGAGTCGGGGAATCGGAGAGAGCGTACTATTTTTTCCTTCTCCGATTCTCCCCGTCTCCGTTTCCCCGTTTCTTTTTCGCCATGCGCCTCACCTTCGACCACGGTACCCTCGTCCTCTACGACCCGCCGTTGGGGTGGCAGCCCCCGGCATGGTGGCAGTGGGATGGGCGGGTGGACCGCTGGCGAGCGCGGGCGCATCACTATCGTTCCATCATTGAGCATTTCAAGCAGGCAGGAGTCTCGTGCGATAACAACGCTCCTGCTTACCGCACCCTCACGCTTGCTAGCCGCCTCACGCAGGAGCCGCATTCTTTCCAAAGTGAATCCCTCAACGCCTGGAAAACTGCTGGGCGGCGCGGTGTGGTGGTTCTGCCCACCGGTGCTGGCAAGAGTTACGTCGGCCAAATGGCGATTGAGATGGTGCAGCGCAGCACACTGGTGGTGGCCCCGACCATCGACTTGATGAACCAGTGGTACGATCTGTTGTGCGCAGCGTTTGGCGAACAAGTCGGACTCATCGGCGGCGGGTATTACGAACTCCAAGACCTGACCGTGACCACTTACGACAGTGCCTACAACCACATGGATCGCCTCGGCAATCGCTGGGGGTTGGTGATTTTTGACGAATGCCACCACTTGCCCGGGGAGATGTATAGCCACGCCGCAGAGATGTGCCTTGCGCCTTATCGTCTCGGGTTGACCGCTACGCCCGAGCGCAGTGATGGACGACATGTCTTGCTCGAAGAGTTGATAGGTCCTCTCGTCTACCTCAAAGGCATTAAAGAGCTGGCCGGAGACTATCTGGCGGAGTATGTCACCGAGCGCGTGACGGTAGCGCTCACGCCTGAAGAGGAAACGGAATACAAACAGGCACGCGGCACGTTTTACAAT
>SYOC01000172.1 GCA_005804965.1 Pseudomonadota bacterium | reverse complement strand
AGCCGACCTCTATCGCCTCCTTGCCTCGCTCCAACACAAGGAATTTCTCTACGAGCAGCCGGCGTTTCCCGAGAGCGAGTACATCTTCAAGCATGCGCTCACGCAAGACGTGGCCTACGGCACGGTGCTACAGGAGCAACGCAAAGCCCTGCATGGGCAAACGGGGCAAGCAATTGAGCAGCTATACAAAGGCGCGGTTGAGGAACATTACGGTGAATTGACGCATCATTATCAGCGCAGCGGTAACGCGGAGAAGGCGATCGAGTATCTGCAGAAGGCGGGACAACAAGCGGTACAACGTTCGGCTAGTGAGGAAGCCGTTCTTCACTTCACTACGGCCATCACACTGCTCCAGACTCTACCGGACACCGCCGCCCGCGCTCGCCTGGAACTCGCCCTCCATCTCAGTCTCGGCGCTTCGTTGATGGCCACGAAAGGATTTAGTGCCGCCGAAGTGGAACACACCTACACCCGCGCACAGGAGCTGTGTCTGCAAGTGGGAGAGCCGCTCCAGGTCGCGCAAGTCCTGTTTGGACTGTCGGCGTTTTACGGAGTGGGAGGGAATCACACCGCGGCGCTCGCCTTGGGGGAACAGTTCCTCGCCGTCGCCCACAGACAGCAGGATTCCATCCTGTCCCTCGTGGCCCATGCAGCGTTGGGGCTAGCCTTGCTCTGGCGCGGAGAGTTCGCCCCCGCGCAAGCGCATCTTGAGCAAGCCTTTGCATTCTACGACCCTGAGCACCACCGTGACCTAGCCTACCAGGTGGGGCAGGACACAGGATTGCTGGCGCTGCGGGTTGCAGCGGAGACCCTCTGGTGTCGTGGCTATCCGGACCAAGCCTTGGCGCGCGTCCGTCACGTGCTCTCCTTAGCTCAAACCCTGCCGCAGCCCTTGAGTTTGATGGCGACACGGTTTGGTGTGGCTTTGGTGCATCTATACCGCCGCGAGGGCGAAGAAGCCCACGTCCAAACAGAGGCGTTACTGGCTCTCGCGCACGAGCACGGGTTTGCCACGTGGTTAGGCTGGGGGACGAGCCTGCAGGGCTGGGCACTCGTCGAGCGTGCCGCACTGTCCGGGGTATGGGAGCAGCGAGCAGCCGGACTGGCGCAGCTTCGCGAGGGACTGGATGCCGGGTAGGCGACGGGGGCAGAGGTCTTTCAGTCGCATCTTCTTGCTCTATTAGCGGAAGCCTACGGGCTTGGTGCCCAGGTGGAAGAAGGGCTCAGGACGGTGGCCAAAGGGTTGGCTTTTATCGAGCGGACGCAGGAGCGATACTACGAGGCGGAACTGTATCGGATCAAGGGCGAACTGCTGCTGGTGAAGGCGAGGGAACAGGCAACGGGCAAGGGGCAGCGAAAAGGCAAAAATCAAAAATCAAAAATCAAAAGGCAAAAACAACAACCGATCCCTGATCCCCGACCCCCGTCGCCTAATGCCCAAGGCGAAGGCGCTCTTCCGGTACATGCCTAGCCACGCAGCAACTCTGGCGATAAGAAGAAACACGACACGTCGGCAAACAAGAAGGGAGGGAGCGTATGAAGCCACAGCACGATCTCGACTACGAGGCGCTGGTCAAGGAAGACCGGGTCCACATCAGCCTCTACACCGACCCCACCGTGTTCAGCGACGAGATGGACAAGATCTTTCATCGCGGTTGGGTCTACGTCGGCCACCAAGGTGAAGTGCCGCAGCCTGGGGATTTCCGCCTCAAACGCATCGGCCTGCAACCGGTCATCATGGTGCGAGATCAGGCCGGGACCGTGCAGTTACTCCTCAATCGTTGTCGTCATCGCGGGGCAACGGTGTGCCAAGAGAAACAGGGCAACACCCGCTCGTTTCGCTGCATGTACCACGGGTGGACGTATCAGACTGATGGCGCATTGAGCGGTGTGCCCGGTATGGACGCCTATGGAGACGAGTTCCAGCGTGAAGATCTCAGCCTCGCTAAAGTTCCACGCGTGGCGTCGTATCGCGGTTTCATCTTCGGCAGCTTGAGTCCAGCCGGTATCACCCTCGAAGAACATCTTGGCAGAGCGGCTGCTGAACTCGATCTCTTCGTCGGACTCTCTGAAGCGGAGGATGTCGAAGTCGTGTCGGGGACCCATCAATACAGCTATCAGGCGAATTGGAAGCTGGCGGCAGAAAATTCGATGGATGGCTACCATCCCATGATTACGCATGCTTCCTTCGGTCAAGCCCTGATGGACAAAATTCAGAACAGCCCGAGCCCAGAACAACGGCGCGAAGACCGCGATTTTGCTTCGTTCCGAGGCGCAACCATAGATATGGGCAATGGGCATGTCATGCTCGACTATAAGATGCGCATCTACGATTCTCTTAATGGCGATCCGACACCGGCGGTTCGCGCTATGACGCCAGAAGGACAAGCGCATCTCGAAGAACTCACGCGCAGGTTTGGCCACCAACGCGCCGCCAACATGCTCCGCGAAGGTGGCACGCATACCTTCATCTTTCCCAATCTCATTCTGATCGGTATCCAAATGCGCGTGTTGCAACCGCTCCGGGCCGATTACACGGAAGTCTGTCTTTACCCTACGCTTCTCAAGTGGCTTGCGCCTGAAGTGAATACCATCCGGCTGCGCTCGCACGAAGCGTTCTTCGGCTCGGCCAGTTTCGGTGGGCCAGACGATTCCGAGATTTTCGAGCGCATTCAGGACGGCTGTGCAGTGCAACTGGAGCCATGGCAACTCTTATCACGCGGGCTGCATCGCCAGCGTCACGAGAATGGCATGATCCTCGGCGAGATGGCGGACGAGGTCACGCAGCGCGGCATCTGGCGGCAATGGAAGAAGGTCATGACACAGGGGACGGGAGTGGCAAGGACGACGCGCCAGCGCACGGGCAACGGCGTGGCGCGGAAAAGGGGGTAGCGACATCATGGCGTTCGACCGACAACAGGTGGAGCAGTTCCTGTACCATGAGGCAGATCTCATGGACGAGCACCGCTACGACGAATGGTTAGCGCTGTGGGCAGACGACGCCCTATACTGGGTGCCAACGGGACGTGACGACATCAATCCTGCCCGTGAAATCTCGCTGATTTACGACGACCATGTACGGCTTCAGGTGCGCATCGCCCGTCTCAAAAGCGGCTTTGCCCACGCGCAAGAGCCAAAATCGCGCATGCGGCGTCTCGTCTCCAACATTCTCCTCACGGAGGAGGCGAATGGCGAGATCACCGCTTCCTCGAATTTTCTACTGGCCGAACTGCGACGCGGCAAGCAGGACATTTTCGCTGGACGGACGATCCATCGGCTGCGTCCGCAGAACGACAGCTTCAAACTGGTGTCCAAGAAAGTCTTGCTCGTCAACAACAACGAGCCGATTGACAATCTGACCTTTCTGATTTGATCCACGCCGACAAGCGCCAAGAAGAAAAGAAGAACAGGCCACCATGCCACCGGAACCCTACGACCCGTATTACCGTAACTTCCCCTCGACCCTGGTTCCGGTGAGAACGCCGTTTACCCGCTCAGGACGTCACGATGCCGGGCACGTATTCATTTATCTGACAAACCTGTGGAAGCGTTGGAGTCTGTTGTTAGATGAAACCTGTGGACTCGGCCTCTATGACGAAGCCCGACAGTGCGTGCCCAGAGCGATCTCGCAACTGTGGTTGGTCGAAAAACGTTACAGCACGCAAGTCGCACGCGATCAGTTCGCCACACGACGAGCACGCTCAGCCCCGACGACTGGCCGCAACACACCTCTCCCACCAGCAGAGCACGCACCCTCATCGGGCAATGTGTTAGTCGTCTTACGAGAGCCAGCGCACACCCAGGCGCGGCAAAGCGACATTGTGTCCTACCATTTCGAGGAAGCGGACGCGATCATCGCTGCCGAGACCTATACCCGGCAGCAACATCGTCGTGCGCTGGTGGGCAAATTACTGTGGGACGAGTTGTGGCTGTAGCTATGCCTTCACAAACAGAGACCAGAAGAACTGCGGCGTGAATTGCTCTCCCCCATGTTCGCTCATCAGCTTTCGGCTTCTTGTTGCTTGAGGAGACGGTGAATTTCCTCGATCAAGACGGGGAGATTTGGTTGCGTGAAACTCAGCACCGCCGCAGGAATGCGATGATGTTTTGGGTCTGGCGGAATGTGCTTATGATGCGGATGTGTGCTCTGCAAGAGCGAGTCGTTCGGATGGGGCTGAGAGTCGTACCAACACAGTTTCTCCTCTCTCTGCCACACTTCATAGCCATAAGCATCAATCACGACAGGTAGGCGGTCGTAGATAATACGTTCACGAACAATTAACCGGATGGCCTGTGCGAAATACAGATCCCCAGTAATCCGGGCAAGCGACGCCCCACGACGCACCAAGGTCAATGTTGATCGTACAATGAACGGGAACTGTTCCCTGATCCCATAGAGAAACAATTCATAATCTGCGGGTGTACGGAAAGGACTGCTCATGAAGCAACCTGAATGAGCCCGGTGAGGCTCGGCAGATTAGGTTGAAGCCGCTGGACTTCATTCCTGTATTCCGCTTGTCTAGTCAGCCACGTGTAATACACACTAGCCCATTCACCGAAGTCGAGGGTCCACTGCTCATTCTCTGGCTCTTCCCCGCTGATATAAGCGGCATAAAAGGTCTCTGATCGTATGCCGTACTGACGCTCAAATGCCAACAGGTCTTCTTCAAGTGCGTGAATGTCGATGAGAAGTTCGCGTAGCGTCATGATCTTGTCCTTTCCTCCACAATACCCGCAGGTCCTACCCCACCGCCGGGGCCGGGACTTCCTGCATTCGTGCCGTAGTGTCGTTGTCGTACTCCAAATGCAACGCACGCACGATGAGTCCGTGCATACGCCACAAGCCAATGACCACGAATAGCTCTAGGATTTCCGCATCGGAGAGATGCGTCCGCAACGCTGCGAAAGTCGCGTCTTCGACGAGATTGCGTGAGAGGATCTCGTCCGCTGCTGCCATTACCGCCCGCTCGACCGGCGCGAACAAGTCGCTAGTCGTCCAGCCTTTGATGGCGGCAAGCTTCTCTTCAGTCACGCCCACCGCGCGGGCGACTTTCAAGTGTTGCGAGTACTCAAATTTAGAGTCGCCGACGATGCCGGTACGCAGGATCGCCAACTCACGCAGCTTGGGGTCGAGTTTGCGACCAGGTTGTAACAGCCCCATCAGATCGCGCCGCGCCATGCGGAGCAGGTCCGGCACCAGGGCAAACGTGGTCCAGTAATCTCCCGGTGTCCCAGTGGCTGTTCCTGGCTCGGCCACCGGGTCGCGGTCGCCGAAGAATTGTTGGTAGATTTCCAGCACCTCGGGAGACGCCTCTGCTTTGGATACTTGCCGTAGTCGTGTCATGAACTTCCCCTTTCGTCGCATATTAGCCTTCAGACGCTAGCCGATTGCCTTCGGACGCGCAACAAACTTACAATAGCCACCTGCAATGACGAACATGACACAGACTGTTCTGGCTGGCGATGTTGGCGGCACCAAAACTTTCCTCGCGCTCTATGCTGTGGACGACGCAGGCCACATGGTTCTCGTGCGAGAGGCACCCTTCGCAAGTCCGGCCTACGACACCCTGGAGACGATCATCCGCGAATTCCTGCACCCACGAGCAGAAAAAATTGAGGCGGCTGTCTTCGGCCTTCCTGGGCCGGTACTCGACGGCGAAGTCCGAGTCACCAATCTGCCGTGGAAGCTCTCACATTCCGGGCTTGCTCAGGCTGTCGGCTGTTCTCGCGTGCGTTTAATGAACGATCTGGAAACGACCGCGTATGGCTCGCTGTTTCTCTCTTCGAACGAGCTGTTGACCCTGAATCATGGCAAGCAGCGGCACGGCACTCGTGCGGTGATCGCGGCAGGAACAGGATTAGGACAAGGATTGCTGTTCTGGGATGGGGTACGGCATTGGCCGGCAGCGACCGAAGGTGGGCATACAGATTTTGCCCCGCGCACAGAACAAGAAGACGCACTGCTGATTTTTCTGCGCCAACGCTATCAGCGGGTGTCGTATGAACGTGTCCTCACGGGCTCAGGTCTTACGAGCATCTTCGAGTTCCTTCGCGAAGATGGCAAGCGGTCAGTCGCCCCTATTGTTGATGAGCGGCTGCGCACGGAAGATCCCGCCACGGTCATCGGCGAAAGCGGCGTCAGCGGCGCGTGTCCTACGTGTACAGAGGCCGTCGATCTTTTTCTCAACATCTACGGCGCACAGGCTGGGAACCTCGCGCTCGCGGTCATGGCGCTTGGCGGAGTGTATGTAGGCGGCGGTATTATTACCAAGCTGCTGCCACGCCTCGCAACCAGCCGCTTCCTCGCTTCGTTCTTCGACAAGGGGCGGCACTCGACGCTAATGGCTGAGATTCCGCTGCACGTCATCTTGAACCCACAGACCTCACAGCTCGGCGCGGCACACGCAGCGAAGGAGTTGTTAGCTCGGGGCTCGTGACTCACGTGCGCGACTATAGCGCACGCCAGAGTTTCATCGCGGGCTTGAGACCAGCGTAAAAGAAAAGGGCGAGTATGTTCTACCCGCCCCTCTCTTACCAGCTTCCAGCTTCAAGCAACGCACTACAGATTATGCTTGTAGTCCTGTTCGACGAACTGATCGAACTGTTGCACGGCGGCGTCATCCCCGCCCATCTTCGAGACCAAAAGCTTACCGAACGAGATCCGATATTCCGGTAGCCAGGAGTCCGGCTGCCACAGCTGCGCCCGCAGGAAGGCTTTGGCGCAGTGGAAGAAACATTCCTGCACGGTCACGCGGATGGCAATGGATGCAGGTTTTCCGCGTGCCGAGAGGCGGTCTAAGATCACAGGATCAAGCGTGAGTTCCGCCGTTCCGTTGACCCGGAGGGTTTCGCCCGTGCCAGGGATAAGAAACAGCAGGCCAACATGCGGGTTCAACAGGATGTTCTGGAGTCCGAAGACAAGCTTATTGCCTTTACGATCGGGAATGAGCAGGGTCGTCTCATTTTCGATCACGGCAAACCCTGGGCCGTCGCCTTTGGGCGAGACATCTTGGTTGCCCTCAGCATCCGCCGTCGATAACAGCAGGAACGGCGAACGTTGAATGAACTCTTCCGCCGCTGGTTCTATCGTCTTCCAGAGTTTGTACTGTACGAGCGCACTGGCTTCGCCGACAATGCCGCGAAGCTGCTCAACGGTTGAGATGCGGTGGGGGTCGGTGTGAGGCATAGTCATTCTCCTTTGTCTAAACACTCGCTACTCGTGACTCGTGACGCAGTCCTCATTATGCTGCCTGCATTGCATCGCGGCCACGCGCATAGGCAAAGATATTTTGTGCGGGGTTACGATTCACCAGATCCCGTCCCCACATGGGATGGAAGAGGCTGCGGACCTCGTGCTCGATTTCGCAAAGCGGCTCCCCAGTCTCAAGATGCACGATGGCTTGGAAGCGATATTGATGGGCGTCGCTTTCCTGAGTAATCAGGCCACGCTCTTTCAGAAAGGCGTGTGGACCAGAGAAGTCAGCGATGTAGACGGCGATATGATGGCCATCGTAGGCTGGTAATGCTTCCGTCGTTTCACGGAAAAACAGGCATTGATTACGCCCGACACGCACTTGCGCCACGGCACCTTTCTTGCTCTTCGCAGCGGTAGCCGGGGCTTTCAATATCTCCCGATAGAACTGTGAGATGCCCGCTGCCGCCCCGGGTTTGACGCTCACTTCAACGTACGGCAGCCCCACCGCCATATCGCCAAACTGAGGATCGGGCGCGTAACAGCGCAGTTGATTGCCCCACGGGCAGGTCACGGCCACATAGCCTTTCTTCGCCGCCCACGAGAACTTGGTGCCTTTCAAACGCTCTTCAAGGCGTTTGAGGCGGCGTTTCAAGCCTTCCAGGTCTTGCATCACCAAGCCAACATGGCCGGTGACGACCTGTGGTGCCCGCGTCGGGAGGTGAAACTGCTGATTGCCCACGTTCACCCACATGTTCTCCGTGCCGACCATCATGTAGGGATCGCGGGTGAAGCCCAAGCCTTGCACGTAAAAAGCCAAAGCCATGGCTTGATCCGGCACGGTCACATTGACATGCTCCATCGCCAAGATATTGCCGACATCCTGAGTCGAACGGTCGTAAGTCTGTTCTTTCATCATCCCTCCTTTGCGCTTTGCCAGCGTCT
>SYOC01000171.1 GCA_005804965.1 Pseudomonadota bacterium | reverse complement strand
CGAACAAGACGAAACGCGTAATCGCCTCGGCGAGGGAGAACGTAAAACTGGCGATCACAGCAACAGCGAAAATCGACTGTGCCGCAGTAAGCAGAATTTCTTCGACCTGTCTCGTATCGAGCTGCATCGGCATTACTTGTCCTGCCGATAGACAATAGGCCAAAGGCAGCATGCCAATCAGCAGCGTCCACTGATTCACTTTTGAAGAGACGAGAGTGCGCATACTGGCTTGGGGGTTTCCCCTCAGAGCAAAAAGGATGGCAACAATAAACTCGGGAGACTCGGAGGCTAGCGGCGCTAGCCATTGGACTAAAATGAACTCTTCGATGCCTAAGGTGCGCCCAGAAGCCAGCAATCCTTCAGCAAACGGCTCAGCAGCAGTGAAGATCGTCAGCCCTGCATATGCAAAAAAGGCTAAGGTAAAAGCACGTCGCAGGGTGGGACGGAACTGGGCGACGGTCTCCGGTGGACCTTCGAGTTCAGGCTCGACGACATGCGCACGAGAGGCAACCACCATGTAGACAACGAAAATCGATATGAGGATGACAGCATCGACCCACGATAACGTGCCCTTCAGTGGAATGACGAGCGAGTAGAGGGTTGCAGCAGTAAGTGCGATGATTTCCACGCGTTGATCTTTGTCCAGCTTGACAAAGCGCACGCCAGTCTTCCACCAAAAAGCGAACACCACTACGGTCCAGCCTAGGCCAATAAGCAGACGATTGGCACCAGTCATATTCGCCGTGGCGTAAGCGATATACGTCGGGTCTTTGCCAGCTTGCCAAGCGAAATAGATATCGACGGCGTACTCCGGCAGTACCGCAATCAAAGCTAGGAACGCGAGTGCCAAGGCTTGGGGGATATCAAGCTGCGCAAGTTCCGCTCCCCAGGATAACAAAAAAGCCGCCCCGAAAATGGATACGCCGGAGGATACGGCCTCCCAATGCGGTTCGAGGTGGAGGCCGGAAAAGTGAATAATGAGCCATTGCAGCGGAAAGACCGAAGCCCCCGCGACCATCCGCCAGTGTTTTGCTGATTCGTTATGCATTTTATAGTCCTAACTCATGCAAGATTCCGGGCCTATTCGTCCAGCCTTTGACGACTTTTACGAACAGTCCCAAGAAGATTTTACAGCCGAAAAACGCTTCGAGCTGCTTGCGTGCCTGCTGGCCGATTTCTTTGAGCCGGCTGCCACGCTCGCCGAGAATGATGACCCGCTGCGAAGGACGTTCGACATAGATCACTGCACGAATCGTCAGCAGCGGCCGCTCTTCACGTTCATGAAATTCTTCGATAACAACAGCCGTGGAGTACGGCACCTCTTGGTGGGTCACTCGGAACAATTGCTCGCGAATGAATTCTTGGGCAATCACTCGTTCGCTCTGATCCGTCAGTTCATCGTCAGGATACAGCGCTGGCCCTTCCGGCAACGCCGCTCTGATTGTATTGAGCAAATCCTGCGTGTTTTCCCCGGAACGCGCACTGACCGGTACGATTTCCCGCTCCGGCAAAAGCGCGGCCATGCGTTCAAACAGCGGCAGAAGTGCTGGTCGCGGTAGCAGGTCGATCTTATTCAAGACAACGAGGATGGGAGGCTTGCTCTCCGCGAGGCGTCGCGCGATAGCCTCATCATCTGGCAGAATGCCCCGCTGCGCATCAATCATGAAAACTGCAACATCAGTGTCCTGCACGGCAGCCAACGCCACATCGACCATGCGTTTATTGAGCAACGAGCCTTCATGACGATGAATGCCGGGCGTATCGACAAAAATGACCTGCGCTTCAGGAAAGGTGCGAATGCCGAGCAAGCGAGTGCGAGTGGTCTGCGGCTTAGGAGAAACAATAGCGACTTTGACCCCAACCAGGGCATTGGTCAACGTCGATTTACCGACGTTGGGTCGCCCTAGCAGCGTCACAAACCCACAACGATGGTTCGCTTGCGGTGCCACAGCAGGAAGCGCCGGAGAGGAGCGAGCACGACGCGCCATGACTACGCTTTCGCCGCTGCCGAAGATAACGGGCTAAATGTGACTTTGACGATGCGACGGCGACCGACTTGCAGAATACTCTCGCCTCCGGTCGGCACTTGCCCATCCGCGTCATCGACCTTTTCTCCATTGAGCCGCACTCCGCCCTGAAGAATCAGGCGGCGCGCCTCGCTGGTCGATTTCGCCAGCCCAGCCTCTTTCATCAGGTGGCAAATCCACACCGTGGCTTCTTGCCCACTCCACACGAACGTTTCCAACTCGGCGGGTAGCTCGCGGCGTTGGAAGCGTTGGGCAAATTCGGCGGCTGCTTGTTCTGCGGCTGCTTGTCCATGAAACCGCGCCGTCAGCTCGGCAGCCAGGGCTTGCTTGGCTTCCATCGGATGCCGCGCCCCATTGCGGATCGCTTCTACTTGAGCATGATCGACGGCACTCAGCAGCTCATAGTACTTGACCATGAGCTGGTCAGAGATCGACATGACTTTACCGTAGATTTCCCCCGGCGACTCGGTGATGCCGATGTAGTTGCCCAGGGATTTGCTCATCTTCTGCACGCCGTCCGTGCCTTCCAACAAGGGCATGGTCAGAATCACCTGCGGCTCTTGGCCGTAGGTACGTTGGAGTTCGCGCCCCACCAGCAAGTTGAAGCGCTGGTCCGTCCCGCCGAGTTCGACATCCGCCCGCAGCGCTACCGAGTCGTACCCTTGCACAAGGGGATAGAGCAATTCGTGGACATGGATGGGGAGATTTTCCCGAAAGCGCTTCGCGAAATCGTCCCGCTCCAGAAGCCGCGCCACGGTATACTGACTGCACAGACGGATCAGGTCGGCAGGTGCCATTGGCCCCATCCACTCTGAATTGAAGCGAATTTCCGTCCGTTCAGGATCGAGAATCTTAAACGCTTGTAATTTGTAGGTATCGGCGTTGGCTTGGATCTGCTCCCGGGTGAGCGCCTTCCTGGTCTCCGACCTACCGGTTGGGTCGCCGATCATACCGGTAAAATCGCCAATCAAAAAAATGACGGTATGGCCAAGCTGCTGAAACTGACGCAGTTTATTGAGCACGACGGTGTGCCCAAGATGCAGGTCAGGAGCCGAGGGATCGAGCCCCAGTTTAATCCGCAGTGGTCGCCCAGTTTCCAGTTTTCGCTTTAACTCGTCGAGCGGAACGATATCCACAGTGCCGCGCTGGATCTCGCGGAGTTGCTCATCTACTGCAAGCGCCATCTCTATGCTTCCTCATAAAGGAAGCCAGAAGCCAGAAGCCAGAATAGAGAACGAACATCTTCTGACTTCTGAATCCTGACTTCTCTGTTCTTCTGCTTATCGCGCAAACTCCGTTGCACGGGTTTCACGGATGACTGTCACTTTAATCTGCCCAGGATAAGTCATCTGGTTTTCGATACGTTTCGCTACTTCACGAGCAATAAGGTTCGCCTCGCCATCGGATACCGAGCCAGGATTGACGATGATGCGCACCTCGCGCCCGGCTTGGACGGCGAAGGATTTTTCCACGCCCTTAAAGGAATTGCTGATCTCTTCCAACTCTTCGAGCCGGCGCACGTAACTTTCCAGCACTTCGCGCCGGGCACCGGGCCGGGCACCGGACAACGCATCTGCTGCATCCACCAACGGGGCCAACACGGTTTCTGCACGCACCTCTTCATGATGGGCGGCAATCGCGTTCACGATTTTCGCCGATTCTCCATATTTACGGGCGACCTCCCCGCCAATAATGGCGTGTGATCCTTCAATTTCATGTGACACGGCTTTGCCAATGTCGTGCAGCAACCCTGCCCGCCGTGCTTGTTTTTCATTCAAGCCCAGCTCAGCCGCCATAATGCCGCAAATGTACGCGGTTTCAATCGAGTGCATGAGTACGTTTTGTCCGTAGCTGTAACGGTATTTCATCATCCCGATGAGTTTCACGATTTCTGGGTGAATACCGTGTACCCCAAGCTCCATCACCGCACGTTGTCCGGCTTCACGCACGGACTCCTCGACCTCTTGTTCAGCCTTCTTCACCACTTCTTCTACGCGGCTGGGATGGATACGTCCGTCAGAGATGAGCCGTTCCAAGGCGACGCGGGCAAT
>SYOC01000017.1 GCA_005804965.1 Pseudomonadota bacterium | reverse complement strand
TGGCCGGACACACCCCGATGACGCAGCGGGGCTTGTTAAGAGTGAAAATAAGGCAATTTTCCACAAACGTTTCGCAATGCGTTTCGCATATGGGAAACGCTAGGCGACCAGCGCTTTTCTGCTCACCCAGATCGTATCGACAGACGCGGGCTTCGACGCGACTAGCCCAGTCGGGGCAAATGCACTCTAATCGTACACATGGAAGCTTGGGACATCGCCCCTCTCGCACTGCTCTTTCTTTGGTTCCTGCTGGGTTTCTTGTGGAAAGCGCTTGAGTAGACTACAAACGGTCCCGAAACGAGTACTCTCCGAAACACATTGACGGAGCACGGCATGGCCACTTCAAAATCCAAGACTTCCACACTGCCAGCGCGAACATCAATCGAGCTACCCACTTTAGAGGGGTACCTCTCGGGCGATAAATCGTTCGTATCGGCCTATGCCCGCACGCTCGCGGCCATCGCAGGTGCAGACGGGGTGGTAAGTCTTTCCGAACTAGACATTCTCATGGATGTGGCCCATCGTTCAGCCTCACCAGCGCTGGTCGGGGCATTGATCTTTCATGCCTTACATGAAAAGGCAAACCTTGATGACGCACTCAAGGTGCTTTCGAAAAGCAATGGCAACTTGGCAGCAGAGCAACGCGAGGCGGCACTTACTGACGCGTTTCCCCTTCTGGAGGAGCAAGGCCCAAAGGCACGCCAGATAGGCAGACGCCTTGCCACGGCGCTTGGAAAGCCTGCTCCTAAAGAAGGTGACTCACCAGAGGACCACTGGAATCTTCTTGACGACTTGTCCGACAAAGCCCGCAGGCTCTTCAAGGGCGAGGACTTGGCCGACGCCGTCATCGAGTGTGGCCGCACCATTGGCAATGCGACGGTTATCGCGGATTACCGAGCTTACCGAAAGGGCGAACTGTCCTCAGAACAACTTTACGCGCGGATTCAGGAAATCGAGAGATGGGCCGCGGATTCAATTGGCAAGGGCGAAGCCTCCCAAACGCTGGCTGCCGCCGCCGAAGAGTCGGCGGCAAGCCTACTTGCGACTTCTACTGAACTGCGCAGCCAGGTTGAGCAAAGGCTAGAGCTAGTCGACGCGAGAATCCGCTTCGAGCGTGAAACGTTCGCTCAAGAGATAGACGACATCACTCATGATGCCGGGAATTCCTTGGAGCGCGGTATCAGTGACAGGCTGATGACGGACGCCTGGAAAGAAGCAGGCGTCTGGGAAAGTATTGGGCGGACCCAGTTCGGCCAAGACGCGGAGCGACGAATCGACCGCGCCCTTCGTCGGCGGGAGGAAGGACTGCGGCTCCTCCATGAAGATTTGAGACTATTCCGAGCGCAGGTCGGCATAGTCCACCTTACGCTTTTCAAGCGCGAACACCACGCTCGGTTGGCCCTACTGATGCCCCCCATGCGCCTCGCCACTCGTGCGATCAGCAACATTGACTCATTAGCAGGCACCACGTTGGGGGTGGGAGCGGTAGCGACTGCGGGAGCGGGTGCAGCCACATATTGGCTCGGCCCTGCGCTGCTGCTTCCTGCTATTGCCCCTGCGCTCCCGTATGTGGGTGGAGCGCTGCTTGCGGCCGGCTTGATCAAGTGGCTGATGCCCAAGAATGAGCAGAGGAAGTATGCAGAGATACGCGACAAGAGAACGGCATTTGAAAAGCTCATTCGGGATCAGCTCGTGCAGGCACAAGCGACTCACGATCAGGAACTCGAGTCCGCTCGCGCAGATTTTTCTGCAGCAGCCCTTGGGCTGCTCACGCCCATCGCTCTAGAAGCCGAAGCAGCGCAACGACTGCCAAGGCTTCGGAAGCAGCTGCTTGAGCAGTCGCTGCATCGTACGAAAACATCGATTCGGCAGCTCAACGTCTACCTCAAGAGGGACGCAAATACCCTCAGTAGGCAGTAAGGACCGGCGGTGCTCGAGGAAATGGCGCAGGGCGCGCGGGCGCCGGTCCTTCTTGCTGGAACCGCTACGGAGCCCCAAGCAATCGGCCCTTGAACGCGACCCTGGCTTCTCGGATGGCCGCAAGGATCTCTTTCCTGAATTCGGCACGACTGATGACTTCTTCCAGTTTGAGCAGCGCACCATCGATAGCCAAGCCGCCAACAATGCCCCCAAGAATGCCTCCAACCACGGTACCAGCGCCAGGGATCACCGATCCAATCACTAAGCCCGTGGCCGCGCCGCCCAGGACTGCGGTGGCCTTCGATACCGCCATTTTCGACAACGCTTTTGCGGCCGCCTTAAATACCCCTTTGCTGGCAACCTTTGCCGCAATAGCGGCGCTAACCCCTGCGGCAACTGCCCCGCCGGCTGCCCTGCCCTCGAACGCCACAACATCAAGATGCGTTGGCAACGAAAGAATGTCATTCAAAGACATGTCTTTGACCACTTTGGCTTCGACCCCAGCTGGAAGCACCACACGACTAGCTTCCATGATCGCCTTTACCGTCTGCTGATATTCTGCCAAGACGGTCTTGTGGCTCGCTAGGGCGGCTGCGATCGCGTCTGACACCACCTTGAAGGCTTCACCTTGTTGCAGTTGCTCGTAGAGCTTCCTCTCCATGTAGCCTTCGATCTCCCCACTCATCAGCTTGGCGAGCCGCGCGTACTCCGCCATTAGGCTGTAGTACCAATCAAGATAACGATCGACATTGTTTTCCATCTGGTCGAACGCCCGGTCAATCTGCGCCTCAAGTGCGTCGCGCGCGAGATTGAGATTTTTCAGCGCATGTGCCCTCGCCGCCTCGAGCTTTTCGCCGGTGCCGACGATATAAAGCTGACCGTCAATTCGCTCGGCCTGGCGTTCGACTTTCTTGATTGCCTCAATAACGTTCGGGTGGTGCCTCGTCAAGTTTTCCAAATATGCGAATAGCGGCACATAAACAAAAAGTACGATGAATGTGATCAAAGCCGACGCCAAGGCAACCCGGTTCTTGGGCAGCGGCGCTGGAGGGTCATCATCTGAAACCGGCCCGAATACTCTCCGGTACTCGCGCGAGGGAATCACGAAGCAGGCAAACGTAGCGCAGGCATTGAAGAAAACAACATACCCGCCGATGACCTTGAGCAATAGAGGCAAATACTCGCCGAATTGTTTCAAGTCCCCGGCAAGGTATGCCTTGATTCCGTCCGCGAAAGTCATCAGTCGCAGGGCGACCTGAACCACCGCACTGCCAGCGACTTCCGGAATACCGGATCTTTTGGCCGCCAATGCTTCAGGGAGCGATGCGTAGTTCTGGACGCTAGAGAATGCAAGGATGAGGCCGGCATAGATCACGACCATGATCGCCGGGCACCGCCAGCGCGCCCATACGATTGAGAAATCGGTAATGACATAGCGCTTTTTCAGTTCAACTGACAGAAACCTGTGGCTGTGCTGGTGGACGAGCCAATAAACCGGAACCCCGAAAAGGAGTGCCACCCATTCCAGACTCGAATAGCTGGAGAACTGAAGCAGCATGAAAAAAGACGTTACTAGCGCCCAGATCACCCAGAGGATCGAGCGGATGACGCGGCCCGAAAGCAGCATGTACGCCATGCCGCTCGTCTTGTAATACGACAACAAACGCGTTTGGTCGACCGCACTACTGTAGGCGCCAGACAAGGCCACGGGAACGGCGAATATCAGGACGCTAAAAACGACAAAACCGAAGGGCAGGCTTGCGATTTGCCGCCCGGCAAGATACGCAAGCGCCAACCAAACAAGCGCCTTGACCAGAAACAGCCGAACCCCAATAGCCGGTGGTTTTTCAGGGTTGGTCATGACCCGAGAAACACGATGAAGAGCAGGAATACATAAACAGGCAGGAGCACTACCCACCCCCAGGAATCTTCATAGCGAAACGCAAGAATCAGCAGCCCGGAGGAGAGAAGGACAATGGATGCGCCGCCAAGCAGGCCATCTTTCATTCTGGTTTCAAGCTTCCTCCAGAAGCTTGGGAATCGCTCGACCCCGTACTGGTTGGTACGATCAAATATCCGCTTCTTACGCCACAGAGCGAGTAACCCCCCCACAACGAGAAGAATTGTCCCAACGTATTCGGCGCCCCATTCCATCGCCTCATTGTCCGCCGTAATTGAGATCAGTGTGCGGCATCGAAGATGACTGCACCGACGTTTGCCTGGCGATCAGTGGCGTGGCTGAGACGGTGACTGCCATCGACGAGATAGAAATTGCCGTCGTCGTGCCGGACGATCACCACCGGCGGTATTCGTCGTAGTTTGCTTACCGCAGCAGTTCGATCGGCGTCCAATCCTTTGGGTTGCCGGCCGTGCTGGTCCACGTTCATAGACGTACCCTTGCTATAAGTCCACCCTGACGGCGCATTCCTGAGCCTCCCACAGACGAACGCTTCAAGGTCTTGCACGGAATCAAATTCCACGAATTGATACTTGGAAGCAAAAGTCGATGCAAGGATACCTGACTTGCGTGAAAAAACTGATCCAGTTCGAGT
>SYOC01000170.1 GCA_005804965.1 Pseudomonadota bacterium | reverse complement strand
GTCCTGAATCGGGGCATCCTTCACTTGGCAGGAGCGCCAGATATCGCCTTCCTCAACCCGGTGCTCTAGCAATGTCTTGCCCGCAGCATCGACGATGCGCATCACGCCGGTGCCGGGTGCTTTGAAGGTCTTGTCGTGCGAGCCGTATTCTTCCGCCGCCTGCGCCATGAGTCCGACATTGGGAACGGTGCCCATCGTTTTTGGGTCGAAGGCACCGTGTTGCTTACAGGAGTTGACGACCTCGTCGTAGACCGGCGCGTAGCAGGCGTCCGGAATCACGAGCTTGGCGTCTTGCATCCCGCCTTCCGGGTTGTACATCTTGCCTGAATCGCGAATGACCGGCGGTATGGAGGCGTCAATGATGATGTCGCTTGGCACGTGCAGGTTGGTGATGCCTCGGTCTGAGTTCACCATCGCCATCGGCGGACGTTTCTTGTAGACCTCTTGGATGTCGGCTTCGATAGCTTGGCGTTGAGCCGCAGGCAACGTCGTAATTTTGGCGTAGAGGTCGCCGATGCCGTTGTCTGGATCGACGCCTAGCTTTTTGAGCGCTTCGCCATGCTTCGCGAACACATCTTTGTAGTACACCGTAACCGCATGACCGAACATCATCGGATCGGAGACCTTCATCATGGTGGCCTTCAGGTGCAGCGAGAACAGCACCCCTTGCTTCTGCGCATCTGCGATCTGCTCTTCGAGAAACGTACGCAGCGCGTTTCTGCTCATGAACGTGGCGTCGAGCACTTCACCAGCTTGGAGCGCCAGCTTCTGCTTCAACACCGTGACCTTACCGTCGGGTGCGACGAACTCGATTCGTGCCTCGGTGGCTGATGGTAGTGTGATGGACTTTTCATTCGAGCGGAAATCCCCGCCTTTCATGTGGGCCACGTGGGTCTTCGAGTCCGCGGTCCAAGCGCCCATCTTGTGCGGATGCTTACGTGCATAGGCTTTTACGGAGAGCGGGGCGCGGCGATCCGAGTTGCCTTCGCGTAACACCGGATTCACGGCGCTACCTTTGACCCTGTCGTAGCGTGCTTTGATGTCGCGCTCCTTGTCATCCTTTGGATCTTCTGGATATTCCGGCAACTTGTAGCCTTGGCTCTGCAATTCCTTGATCGTCGCCTTGAGCTGCGGGATGGATGCGCTGACGTTCGGCAACTTGATGATATTGGCTTCCGGCGTCTTGGCCAGCTCGCCGAGTTCAGCCAAGGCATCGTGCTGCTGCTGCTGTGGGGTCAAATATTCGGGGAACACCGCGATCACGCGGCCAGCGAGCGAGATGTCTCGCAGTTCCACGCTCACACCTGCCGCCTTGGAAAAGGCGTTGATGATCGGCAGGAATGAATAGGTTGCCAACATCGGAGCTTCGTCGGTCTTGGTATAGATAATCTTGTCTGCTTTGGCCATGACTTTCCCTTCTTGCATAACTGGCTTCGTTCAGCATGAGTAGCGCCGAACCAGCCGAAAAAATTGCGCGGATTATACCACGTTGCGCTCTGACGCCTAGAGGATGAGCGGACCGCTGTCAAGGGAAAGCGTGCGAACGAATCGGAGAAGCGGAGACGGGGAGAATCGGGGAGGGAAAGCAGCCTCTTCTTGCTCCGATTCGCCGATTCGCCGTTTCCCCCTCATTCTCACTGACCCTTATTCTGCATTTGGAAGACGGGGCTCATTGCAAAGTCAGGACTGAGGGGATAGAGGAATGAGAACTTTGGGGACGGGAAGTATTCTTTATTATGCTGCGTTGCCGCTTTTGGTTGCCGCTCTTAGGGCTGGTGGTCCTCCTCGCGAGTTGCCACGATGAAGTCCGCGATGTTCCTCTTTCAACCCGAACCATCACCGTCTCAGATAAGTTTTATGACGTGAAAGCGCTCTCGCCAGAAAAAGCGATTGTCGTCGGCTATGGCGGGAAGATTCTTATGACGACGGATGCCGGGAAAAGCTGGCAGGCAAAGCCGAGTGGGACTGAGCTAGCCCTCTATAACGTGAAATTTGCCGATGCCCAGAACGGCTGGGTGTCAGGGCAAGATGGTCTGATTCTGCACACCACAGACGGTGGTGAGACCTGGAGCAAGCAAGACAGCGGTATTACGTTGCCGATCTTTTCCCTGAGCTTCGTGAATGCCACCCACGGTTGGGCCGTGTCCGAGCAGGCCACCTATCTGCGCACGACGAATGGTGGAGCATCGTGGGAAACTGGTCGTATTGAAGCCTCTATCGAAGGGGTGTCCGAGGATGCCACGCTGGCGCTGGTCGATCCCGTGCTCTACGACATCCACTTTCTCGATGAAAAGATGGGCTGGATGGTGGGAGAGTTCGGCAAGATCTATCACTCGACCGATGGCGGCGTGACTTGGCAAGAACAGCAAGGCTCGTTGCTTGGGCAAGCCGGGATAGAGGATGCGCTTTATCTTCCAGCGTGGTTCGGCATCCGCTTTGCCAATGCCAACGAAGGCATTGCCGTCGGGCTTGAAGGGAAAATGGCAAAAACCACCGACGGCGGGAAAACTTGGAATTTTACGGCGGAAGAGATCTCGGCGTTCGAGACCGCTCCTTTGTACGCGCTCGCGTTGCGTAATGGTGGCGGCTGGCTCGTCGGAGCTGCTGGGCGAGTCTTCCAATTGCGCGAAGGCGCATGGAAAGCGGCCTCGTTGGGATTGCCGGTGGTGCCGTGGTTACGATCTGTCGATTTTCTCGATGACAATCACGGATGGATCGTGGGCGGCTTCGGCATCATTCTCCACACCACCGACGGGGGCAAGAACTGGCGACCCAGTGTCGGCTAACAGACAGTCCAGAGTCCTGAGTAATGAGTCCTGAGGAGAAAGTCTTGAGTCTTGAGTAGCGCTTGTTTTTTCTCAGCACTCAGCACTACATGAGGGAGCAAAGAGAGTCATGACTGACGACGTATTCGATGTTTCAGGCAAAGTGACAATCGTAACTGGCGGCGGCACCGGCATCGGTGCGGATATCGCCCGTGAGTTCTGCCGTCGTGGGGCGAAAGTGTTGATTACCAGTCGTACGATGGATCACCTTGGCCCGGTGGCTGATGGCATCCGCAGCGCTGGTGGTATCGTCGAAGCGATGGCCTGCGATGTACGACAAAACGATCAGGTCGAGGCGGTGATTCAGAAGGCAGTCACGACCTGGGGCCAAGTGGACGTGCTCATTAACAATGCCGGGGCCAGCTTCGTAGCGCATGCGCACGACATCTCGCCCAACGGGTTTGCCGCGATTGTCGCTATCAATTTGAACGGGACGTTCAACTTCTCGCGTGCGGCGGCCAAAGTGATGATGGAGAAACAGACCGGCGGCAATATCATCAATATCTCGTCTGACTCGGGAGTGTATGGCGCGGCAACGATGAGCCATTACGGTGCGGCGAAGGCCGGCGTTATCAACCTCACACGGTCTTTAGCCATCGAATGGGCACGGTACGGTATTCGCGTGAACTGTGTGTCGCCGGGGCCGATTGATACTCCTGGGGTCAAGGAAGTGTTGTGGCCAACGCCCGAGCTCCAGAAACGAGCCACGGACGGTACGGCCCTCAAGCGGTTCGGTACCGGGCCGGAAGTCGCATGGCCGTGTGTGTTCTTGGCCTCGAAGGCGTCGAGTTATATCACCGGTGCCAATCTGCAAGTCGATGGCTATGCGATGACCGCTGGCGATCCAGCCAGCCGGCTGAGCTAGAAAAGTCACGAGCTACGAGTCACGAGCTACGAGTGCTGAGTGAGGTAACGCAGGAGCGAAAATATGGCAGGTATCGTATCGTTCGGTTCTTATATCCCAACCTACCGACTCCCTCGTGAGGTCATCGCGAAGGAATGGGGGCAGGCGTCGCTTGGCGGCGAACGCGCAATTGCGAATTTTGATGAGGACAGTCTGACGATGGCGGTGAATGCCAGTGTGGACGCGCTCGGAGATCGCGACCCAAAATCGCTGGCTGGAGTGTTTTTCGCCTCGACCACTTCTCCCTATCGCGAGAAACAAGCGGCGGTGACCGTGGCCACGGTGCTCGAAGCGCACGCGGAGATCCGCACCATGGATTTCACCGACTCGCTGCGGGCTGGCACGTCGGCGCTTATGACCGCGCTTGATCTCGTGCCGCCGGGGAAAACTATCCTGGTCTGTGCTGGGGACTCGCGCATGGGCGAGCCTGATTCTCAGCAAGAGCAAAATTATGGCGATGCTGGTGGTGCCGTGCTCGTCGGCACGGAGAACGTGCTGGCGGAAGTTGTGGGCACGTACACGGTCAGCCAAGAATTTCTCGGCACGTGGCGCACGGAAGAACAGGATTATCTACGCTCGTTTCCTGGGGCATTCGAGACCAAGTTCGGCTACAACCGTTTTATTGCCGCAGCCGTACAGGGCATTCTCAAGAAATGTAACCTGACGCCCAAAGATATTGCTTGCGCGGCGATTGCCGCCCCGGCGCAGCGCACGCTACAAGCCGCTTTACGCGGCCTCGGTCTGGATGCCAAAGCTCAGGTGCAAGATACGTTCTGGAATACCGTCGGCGACGCTGGGACGGCTCAACCGCTGGTGCTGCTTGCTGCTGCGCTGGAGCGTGCCAAACCCGGAGACCTGATCCTCGTTGTTGGCTATGGCGATGGTGGGGACGCTGCCATTTTCCGAGTGACCGACGCCATGACTGAGTTCCGAGCGGTGCGGAGCGTCTTTTCGCAGATTGAGGTCAAGCGCTTGCTCTCCTCCTATGGCAAATATGCCCGCTTCCGCAAGCTGATGCGTAAGGATTACTCCACCACTGATGTGTCCACGCCGGTGGTGTTGGTGCGTGACCAGAAAGAGATTCTGCCGTTGCATGGTGGCAAGTGTCCCAAGTGCGAAACCATCCAGTTTCCCATCCATCGTATTTGTACTGAGTGCGGGTTCCGCGATGGACTGACCGAAGTCAAACTCGCTCGGCGAGGGAAGCTCTTCACTTTTACGCATGACTATTTGACTGAGACCCCGGACCCGCCGACCACGCATGCCGTGATCGAACTCGATGGTGGCGGGCGTGTCTACGTACAGATGACCGACTGCGACTCGGAACGGGTAGAAATCGGCATGTCGTTGGAACTCACCTTCCGGAAATACCATGAGGGCTATGGCATTAAGAACTACTTCTGGAAAGCACGACCGGTGAACAAATAGTGGTTAGTCATTAGTGCTTAGTCTTTAGTTTTCGGCTGAACTATACTAAGGATAATAACTTCACCTTTTACTTCTGTTGGGAACTAATGACTAGGAACTAAAAACTAGAAACTTTCCCTCTCGAAAGGAGGTCTCTCATGAACATTCGGGATAAAGTGTCGGTGATCGGCGCAGGGTGCAGTAAGTTTGGCGAGAACTATGACATGAGCGCCGAGGATATGATCGTAACGGCGGCGTTCGATGCCTATACCGATGCCGGTATCGATCCGAGCCAGATTCAAGCAGCCTGGGTGGGCACGCTCAGTTCTGCAAACGCCGGGAATGCACTGGCCGACCCGCTCAAACTCTTCAATATCCCCATCACGCGTGTCGAGAACTATTGCGCGTCCGGCATGGATGCGTTCCGCAATGCGTGTATGGCGGTGGCCTCTGGGATGTATGATATTGTGTTGGCCTTGGGGTTTGAGAAGCTGCGCGACTCTGGGCAGCGTGGTCTCGGTACCTTCGGCAACCACCCGGTGGTGGGGTACGGCACCACAGCACCTTCCTTGTTTGCTATGGCGGCCAATCGCTATTTCTCTACCTACGGCATCGACAAACGTGCGCTCGCCAAAGTGGCGATGAAAAACCACCACAATGGCACCATGAGCCCCAAGGCGCACTTCCAGATGGAAGTGACAGAGGACCAAGTCGTCGGTGCGCCGCTGATTTGCAGTCCGCTCGGGCTATTCGATTGTTGCCCGACAACCGACGGTGCTGCTGCTGTGATTATTTGTCGGTCGGATTTGGCGAAGTCCTTCCGCCCGGACCCAGTATTGGTGAAAGGCGTTGGGCTTGCCGTGACTTCTGGCGAACCGTACCTCAAGCCGGGGTTTGCATACACCGGTTTTCCGGCCACCGAGCAAGCCGCACAGTCGGCCTACGCGCAAGCCGGGATGACGGTGAAAGATATCGACCTGGTGGAATGTCACGACTGCTTCACCATCACCGAGATTCTCAACATCGAAGACCTCGGCATCGCCAAACGCGGCGAAGGCTGGCGGTATGTTGAAGAAGGTCGCGCCGCGATTGGCGGTGAAATCCCGGTGAACCCCTCTGGCGGTCTCAAGTCGTTCGGTCATCCGATCGGTGCCACAGGCATCCGTATGATCTACGAAGTGTCCCAGCATCTGTGGAACAAAGCCGGTGCCCGCCAAGTCAAAGACGCGCAAGTGGGCTTAGCCCACAATCTCGGCGGCCCGGGGTCGGTGGGCTGCGTGACGATTCTGGCGAATCAATAGCTGTCGGCTATCAGCGTTCAGCTTCTGACGAGAGGCCCGAGTGGGGTCTCTCGTTTCCCCATAACTCCACTTTTCTTAGTATAGAGTTCCTAAACGTCCAAGGTTGTGAGGTCTTGCGGCATCTGGCCGACGGCTGAGGGCTGAGTGCTGACCGCTTTCTCAAGGAGCGAACATGGATTTCGGATTTAGCGAAGAACAAGAATTGTTGCGCCAGTCGGCGGTGGATTTTCTCAATAAAGAATCTCCCATCACTTATGCACGACAGATGATGGAAGACGAACGTGGATACTCGGAAGAGTTATGGAAAAAGATGGCAGACCTCGGGTGGATGGGGCTGATCTATCCTGAGTCGTGCGGCGGGTCTGGACTGAACATGGTCGATCTCGTCGTCATCCTTGAAGAAATGGGGAAGCTGGTATTGCCTGGGCCGTTCTTCTCCACGGTCTGCCTCGGTGGCCTCGCTATTCTTGAAGCTGGGAGCCCCGAGCAGAAACAGCGCTATCTTCCCGGGATTGTTGCCGGGACGACGAAGGCGACGCTGGCCGTCTTGGAAGAGGACGCGCGCTGGGACGAGGCAGGGATTAAGCTCCAAGCACGCCGAGGCAAGAAAGGCTACTCGCTCAGTGGGGTGAAGCTCTTCGTTCCGGACGCGCATGTCGCTGACTTGATTGTTTGCGCAGTGCGGACTTCTGACGGTCCGGTGTTGTTGGTCGTGGATCGACAACAAGCTGGGGTCATCGTCACGCCTCTGAAAACCATGGATCAGACACGCAAGCTCTGTGAAGTGCGTTTCGATAAAGCGCGCGTGGATGCCGCTGCCGTACTGGGAACACCGGGCAAAGGCTGGGACGTGTTGAACCGGATTCTCGACCGCAGCAAAGTAGCGCTCTGCGCCGAAATGTGTGGCGGTGCGCAAAAGGTGCTCGACATGACGGTGGAGTACGCCAAAATGCGCGAGCAATTCGGGCGGCCCATCGGGTCGTTCCAGGCAATTCAACACAAATGCGCCAACATGCTGATCCAAGTCGAAAGTGCCAAGTCTGCGACGTACTATGCGGCGTGGGCAGTGGCCAACGACGCGCCAGAAGCGGCGCTCGCGGCAGCAATGGCGAAAGCCTATTGCAGCGACGCCTATCGCCAAGTGACGGCGGAAAGCATTCAAGTGCATGGCGGGATTGGCTTCACTTGGGAACACGACATCCACCTCTACTTCAAACGCGCCAAGGGGTCGGAAGTGACCTTCGGCGATGCGACCTGGAACCGCGAGCTGGTGGCGCAGTATACACTGGATGTGGCACCAGCAGCCTGAGAACAGGGATTAGGGGTGAGGGATTGGGTATTGGTTTTCTAATCCCTAGCCCCCAATTCCTAAAGGTCCTGACAGTTCAACTAGGAGAGACACATGGCGGACACAAGCGATATTGGCAGAGTTGGCAAGCCAGTGGTGATGAAGATTGAAGCCGGGAAAATCCGTGAATTTGCGAAATCTATCAAAGACCCCAACCCGCTCTATCGGGATGAAGCCGTCGCCAAGGCGGAGATTGGCGGTATTATGCCGCCGCCGACGTTCTTAATGACGCTTGCCCATTGGGATGATGGCGACGGGCAGCCGCGCGTGCCATTGGATACTCGGCGTATTCTTCATGGCGAACAGGAATTCGAATACTTCAAGCCCATCTACGTTGGCGACACGCTTACCGCAGTCACGAAGGTCGCCAATATCTTCGAGAAGACCGGCGGACGTGGTGGAACGATGAAGTTTGTCGTGATGGATACCGATTTCACCAATCAAAAAGGCGAGAAAGTTGCAGTCGCGCACTTCACGGTGATTGAAACCGGGCAAGCCGTCGCGAGCAGTTAGGAGGACAAGGGGATGACACGGACAAAACGCTACTTTGAAGATGTGAAAGAAGGCGATGAGTTGCCGCCTTTTACCGTAGACAATTTAACCCGTGGGGATTTTGTGAAGTACGCTGGCGCCTCGGGGGATTTTACGCCGTTGCATTACGACCAGACCTTTGTTGAAGCTGCTGGCATTCCCACGGTTTTTGCGATGGGTATGCTCAATGCCGGTATTCTGAGCCGTCTCGTTGCCGACTATGCCGGACTGGAGAACCTACGGAAATATAAAGTACGCTTCGCTACACGGGTGTGGCCGGGGGATTCAGTGACGTGCAAAGGCAAAGTGACGAAGAAGTCGGTGGCCAACGGGGAACATCTGATCGAGGGGGAAGTCCAAGCCCTGAACCAAAAGGGGGAAGTCGCGATTCAAGGGAGTTTTCGTGCGGCGCTCCCATCGCGAGGATAGGCGCTAAAGGTAGGGGCGGCTCGGCGAGCCCCCCGTGTAGGGGTACGGCATGCCGTGCCCCTACGACTTAGGCAGCAACCGACAAGGGACCCATGCCGACCACCACGCGCCGCTCTGCCGAGAGGTCTGGAATGTTCTCTTCCCGCCAACGCTTCAATCCTCGACGAATGTAAGCCGGGTCGATTCCTAGCACGCCACAGATATTCACAAACGAGAACGGCCAATGATGCTCAGCTCTGAAAAGCCAATCTTCGGCTTCCCGTGCGAGCCGTTGCGGGCGGCGGCCACTTTTCAAAGATTGTTTCTGAAAGCACTCAATGGCGTCTGTCAACACCGCACGCATCAGTGCAATCTCCCCGGATGAAGCGCGACAGTGTGCTGGAAAACCGTAAAATTGCTCCGGCAAAATGGTTGCCGGGGGGAGCGTTCGTGTGGCCGCGCCCAGGTCGTAGAGCAGCGGCGAGAGGGCTGGGCGCGGTGCGAGTTTTGTCATGTTCTTGTACTCCTGTGCTGAGCAAGCAAACTTGCCGTGCAAACAGACTTCGCCAGCGAAAGTTCCGTTATGCTAACCTTGGTCAACAGGCAACCGAGACAACGAGGGATGCACATTCTTTCCGTTAGTGTAGTGCCGTGACCCGTGCCTTACTGTATCGTCTCTCGGCAAGATTTCCATACGACGAAAGGAGGGGACATTGCCCCACTTTTGTAGGGGGAGATCTGGCAGGTCGGGGTTGCGCTCAGGCGCGGTCCACCTAGGATGCAAGAAAGGTGAATTGCATGTTACTAGCTCCTGACCCGTCCTTTGAATTCCTGCCTTGGCTCGTTCTGTACATTGGCCCCGGCCCTGGGTTGCCGCTTCCGGCGTTGGGACCGATTCTCGGGGCATTGCTCACACTCCTGAGTCTGGGGTTTTTCTTCTTCCGGCATTGGATCGGACGCTTCTTCTCAAAACTGAGGCGCGAGCGGCGCTTTCGCTTTCTCGTCATTATTGCGGTGTTGATCGTGGGAGGTGTTGTTATGGCGTGGTGGGGTCGTAAACAGAGGGCTGGGGTACAAGCGGCTGCGCCTCCCAAGGTGCTCGTCCTCGGCATTGATGGGATGGACCCAAACTTGTTAGAGCAGTACCTCGACCAGGGGTTGTTGCCGCACTTTGCCAAGCTGCGTGAGCAAGGGGTCTATACCCGGCTCGCTACGACCAACCCGGCTGAATCTCCGGTGGCGTGGTCCACGTTTGCTACTGGTACCAATCCAGGCAAGCATGGTTTGTTCGATTTCATTCACCGTGCACCGCAAACCTATCTCCCCGACTTTGCGTTAGTGCGCTTGGAGCAAGGGCGCTCGTTTTCCCTTGGCGGCACGACGATTCCCATCGGTGCCGCCCAATATGTTTCTCAGCGTCATGGCGCACCGTTCTGGGCCTTAACCTCAGAGGCCGACATCGCCACGACCGTAGTACGTTGCCCCGTCACGTTTCCCCCAGAAGAAGTGCGCGGGCGCATGTTGTCCGGCATGGGCGTACCTGACTTGCGTGGTAGTCAGGGCACGTTTTCCTACTGGACCAATGAACCCGGCAGTGTCACCAGCGTGCAAGGCGGGAAGATCATCGCCGTGCAAATGACTGGAGAACGTATCAGCACTGTGGTGTCTGGACCCAGCGTGACCCAGGACGGCGAGCGCGGTGAGCTGACCTCGCCATTCGAGATCACTGTTGATGCCAAACAGAAGCAAGCCACGCTCAATCTGCAAGGCAAAACTGTGACGCTACGCGAAGGCGAATGGAGCCCGTGGTTACCGGTCGCGTTTCGCGCGGGGTTGTTCAGTTCGTTGTCTGGCATCAGCCGCTTCTATCTAAAAAGCGTCGCTCCCCACTTTGCCCTGTATGGTTCTCCGGTCAATTTCTCGCCAGAAAGTCCGCCTTATCCGATCTCGCATCCGAAAAGTTACGCTAAAGAGCTAGCCGCCGCGATTGGCGATTTTCATACGCAAGGCATGCCGGAAGACACCTGGGCCTTGAACGAAGGCCGCTTGGATGAAGAGAGCTTTCTCGATCACTGTCGCACCATCTATCGCGAACGCGAAGCCATGTTGCACTACGAAATGGCACGCTTCGACAAAGGCGTGCTGGTCATTGTGTTCGACACCGTGGATCGGATTCAGCACATGTTCTGGCGCGCCATCGATCCTGAGCATCCCCTCTACACTGAAGAACTCCATGCCCGTCACGGCAAGGTCATCGAGAGTTGGTATCGCGAAGTTGATACTCTCCTCGGCAATGTGATGAGCAAGATTGATGACAACACCGTGCTGGTGTTGTTGTCTGACCATGGGTTCGCGCCCTTTCGCCGTGCTGTGCATGTGAATACGTGGCTACGGCAACGCGGCTATTTGCGTCTCAAAGAGAACCGCGAGGAAGGCCGTGGCTATGGGCAAGACATCGACTGGGCTCGTACCCGCGCGTATGCCCTGGGCATTGGCGGCATCTACCTCAATATCAAAGGTCGCGAGCCACAAGGGATCGTCGAACCAGGGGAAGCGGTGAAGCACCTGAGTGCCGAGATTGCCAAAGAGCTGCAAGCCTTTGCCGACCCGGAGAACGGCCACGCGGTCGTCCGCCGCGTTTATCGTGCCGACGAAGTCTACAAAGGTCCGGAAGCTGCACAAGCGCCGGATCTGCTCATTGGCTTTGAGCGTGGCTATCGCTCCTCGTGGCAGACCGCGCTTGGTGGCGTGCCCAAAGGCTTGGTCGAAGACAACCTGAAAAAGTGGAGTGGCGACCACATTGTCGATCCCGAGCTGGTGCCAGGGATTTTGCTAGTCAACCGTCGCTTATCTTTAGAGAATCCGAGCTTGGCGGATATCGCCCCGACGATCCTCAAGCAAGTTGGCGCGGCAGTGCCTGAAGTGATGGACGGCAAAGTGCTGTGGTAGGCGACAAATAGTCCGAGGCCTGAACGATGGTGGGCAGACAATGGAGCTGTCATTCCGGGCGAGCAGAGCGAGACCCGGAATCCAGACCCTACCCCTGGATTCCCGCCTGCGCGGGAATGACGAAGTTCTTAGATCGGATCGCTACCAGAGGAGAGTGATATCGTGCGTATACTCGTGCGGCTGTTCGGCAAATGGTTCCCAAAACGACGCAAGCCTCAACCAACGACGGCTTCGGCAACTTCACAGCCGTCAGCTTCCCCTGTCGCGAACGAAGAAGAAGTGCGCAAACGGCTCAAGGGATTGGGATACATCGAGTAGGGGCGAAGCTCCAGTTCGTTTCCAGTCAAAACAGCTCTGTCATTCCGAGGAGCAACGCGACGAGGAATCTCAAGTTGGCAGAGACTCAGCGAGACTCCTCGCCTCCATTCCATTACGGTTCGGAATGACAACCTTGTCGTGTCGCTCCTTCAGCCCTATCCCTGCCGTCATTTTTCCCTTTACTTTTTGTTAATCACTGTGCTAGGACGGCGCTGTGAAGCTCGCATCCTGGCATCATTCCCGTGCCCCGCCCCATCATTCCTGACTGTCGTCATCTCTCGGGCAAGATAACTGTACTCATAGAAAGAACACCAGGAGGAATGGTTATGCGATCATGGCAATCGACAACTATGGCAATGGCCATCGGTCTTGGACTGATGCTGGTGGCAGCAACGACGTTTGCTCAGTCGGGTCCTGCCGTCTACGAAGAAGACCACCTCAAATGCTACAAAGTGCTGAAAGACCCGGCGGTTCCGCCCACCGTGGCGCTGGCGAAGACTCGCGAGGTCGGCTTGGCCAATAGTCAGTTCGGACAGGAGCGGTGCAAGGTGCAGACGAAAGCGGCGTTTCTGTGTGCGCCGACGGTGAAGTTTCAGGTGAATGGTTTCCAGGTCCCCCCTGATCCTATCGGTGAGGAGATCGACACCGATGGTCAGTATCGGCGCGTTGGCCTTGGCGTTGGCGAGTTGGAACGTGGCCGCCCAAGCTGAAGACGCGGCTCCGGCCGGCAGCGAAGTTGGCATCCCTAACGATGGAATCGCCTTCTTCGAGGGGATCGACGTCTACCTCGCGAAGTGTACACAACCGAGTACCTATCTCTGCGTCTCTGTTTCGGATGATGGCGACGATGATGAACTCGGAGTGACGATCCTCGGCCTGATTCCTGCAAAGAATAAAGCCAAGGCGCTGTCGATGGTCGATGAAGCCGGGGATGGTGCTGGAGATGGCGACTGTTTCACGAGAAATCCGTTCACCAATGGAGGAATGCAGGCGTACGTCACGGTAGCGCTTAATAAAACACCGGATGGCTTTTCCAGCGGCTACACTTTTGACATTCAATGCTATGACAGCAGCGTCTTCCCGACCTCGACGACGGTAGTGCAGAAGCAGAACCAGTAGCCCTTCATGAGTCTCGTAGGCTGGGGTCGCGGCCCCAGCCTACTTTTTTTGCTTGCGTTTTTCTTCGAGAATGAGGTACCACCAGGAGCCGAAGACGACGAGCAGCGAAGTGATGGCCGCAAGCAGCATTAATTCCATGACTTAATCCTCCCGAGAAAGATAAACGGCAGCCATAAGTAAAATAGCGGCAATCGCTGAGAGGATGATCGCGGCGACAGATACAGGGAAAGATAGCTCCCTAATAAATATCCCTTGCACCAGAGTCCCCAGCACGAGTCCTACACCCAGTTTCTCAGCAATGTCGGCTATACATTTTCTTTTGCCCTTATCTACAGCGTGGCAGGATAGCAACTGCGTCCTGATGACACTAAAGAGCCTGCCTGCTATTCCATGGGCGACATGCCGCGCTTTCTCCCCCCGCTTCTTCTCGTCGCCTCGATCATCGGATTGTTGCCGAGACCGCTTACCGCGCAGGTGCGCGTCGGCGAAATTGTCGAAGTTGCTATTGAGACGCCGCATCCGTTCCCACATGCCCCACAGGGCGCGGCAGGGCGATCCGTGGTCTGGTCGCATACACTTCATCATCCCGGCGCGACGTTCCTCAAGCTGCACTTCGCGCTCCTTGATGCCCAGGAAGTCGTGCTCACAGACGGCACCGGGCGCGTGCACGAAGTTCTGCGTGGACGAAAAGAGGCGGATTTCTGGAGCCGCTCCGTACACGGCGATACGGTGCTCATCGAACTCCATGCCGATGCCAACGCACGCGGCTTCGGCTTCTCTATCGACCAATATGGTTATGGAACCGAGCCGCTTTTCACCGATGCTCTGCAAAGTGAGCTGCCTGATACTCCGCCACGTTCGGTCTGTGGGACCAACGACGCGACCGGGATTTGCGAGGCTATCGTGCCCGAGCGGATTCGTCTCTCTGACGCAGTCGGGCGTCTGCTCTTTGCTGGCGACTGCGGCGGCATGTTTGCCTGCACGGGGTTTTTGTTTAGCCCTGACGGCAAGTTTATGACCAACGGCCACTGTGCCAACTCGCCACGCGAGTCGCGCAGCATGGAGGTCTGGTTCAATTATCTCGGCGGCGGTGGCAAAGATGGCGCTGCCGCGCCGGAGTGCGGCCTGCTGGACCGTCCCAACCCTGATGTGTTCCGTGCTAAGCGATTTTTGCAGAAACACTGCGATCTCGATTTTGCCGTGCATCTCCTCGGTGATGCGGCGACCGGGAACCCAGCTGACATGTATGGTTATCTGCCGTTGAGTGACCGTTTGCCGTCGTCTGCCGAGCCTGTGTGGGTACCACAGCATCCACGTGGCCAGGGGAAGGCGATTGCCGAGGAGCATGCGCTGGTGTCCACGCCGCTGCTTGCAGGGCTGCGGTTTTGCCACGAGCAACAGCGTTGCCGGTTTTCTCCAGGTCAGCCGACCGGTGTGACCAGCGAATTCGGCTACACGGCGGATACTGAGCCCGGCTCGTCCGGTGCCCCGGTGCTCGATGCCAATAATCAAGTGATCGGGCTGCACCATGCTGGCGGATGTTCGGCGCTTGGTGGAGAAAACCAAGGGGTGTTGATGGCGGCGATCCTGCCGATGTTGGGAGATACTCCAGAGGCGCGATTCACGACGACTCCGACGCGACGCAACGGGCGTGCGCCTTTTTCGCTGACGTTTGACGGCTCGGCCTCGCGTGACCCTAACGGCGGTATGATTCGTGAGTATCGCTGGGACTTCGGCGACGGCTCTCCGTTGCTGACTGGTCCAGAAGCGACTGTGTTTCACCTCTATGCCGCGAAAGGGACGTATCGCGTCTTCTTGTGGGTGGCGAATGAGAAAGGGCAAACGTCAGTAAAACCAGCGACCAAGCAGGTCATTGTTCGGAAAGCGTCGCCAGAAGAACCTTGACTGAGAGGGAGCAACACGCGATAGTGCCGCAATGATGTGGATGTGCGTATGATGACGAAGAAATGGCTGTTTGTGGGAGTATTCCTGACGCTGGTGATGGGGCGGGAAGTGTTGCCAGCCCTTGCGGCGAACTGTGGCGGTGCAACCGCCTGCCGTTGCGGGGATACCGTCGTGACGAATTACAATATGTCGCGCGATCTCGGTCCTTGCCCGCGCCGGAGCGGTAGCAAGGTCGATACCATTGGCTTGACGGTGAAATCTGGCGTGACCCTCGATTGCCAAGGCCACGAGATTAGCGGCCCCAATGATACATTGAAAAACTCCTTCGGCCTGCGTGTCGGCTCTAGCAGCTCCTCCACCCCCGCGCAAAACGTGACCATTCGTAACTGCACGGTGACGCATTTCTGGTGGGGGGCATACATCAATAATGCCACGGATGTGCTTATCGAGGCGAATACTTTTCACGAAAACGGCTGGAAAGACCCAGTGCTGAACGGCACCGGCTATGGGCTTGATGTTGCGAATTCCCAGTTTATAACTGTTCGAGACAACACTATCACCGATAGCGGTAACGAAGGATTCCATTTGTCGCACTCGCAGCATGTCACCGTGGAAGACAATGTCATCGCCAACAGTGGCCGCGAACAGCTCTATCTCTACCACGCTGACGACAACATCATTCGCCGTAATCTTGCCACCGGCGGCACGCAAGGCTTAGAGATGCGCTTCTCGGATCGTAACGCCTTCTCGTACAACCGCTGGCTCAATTCACCTAAGCAATGGTTGGAGAACGACGACACCCAGAATACGTTCCTCTACGAGCATTTTGACGGCATGGTGCTAGTGGGGGGCAAGTCCACAGGGAATACGTTCTCATTGTGCGAGTTTACCCATCCGACTGGAATTTGCTTCCGCAATAAAGGAACTGGTTGCAAGTTGTACGAACCGGACAAAGTGCTGTAAAGAGAAGAGGTTGAGTGATTATTCTCAGAAGCATCCTCGGAGACAATGCCATGCCACGTTCGCCATTTGCTACGGCAGCCCAG
>SYOC01000016.1 GCA_005804965.1 Pseudomonadota bacterium | reverse complement strand
GTTTGCCTTGCTGTCTCCGTTTTTCTCTCCGCCAGCGGCACCGCTGTGGATAGGAATTACCAACTACCTGCTGATCTTGGTCACACTGTGGATCATGGTGCTGCTGATCGAGTGGCGTGGACAAGCCGAGACGGCACTGCAGCGTCTGTCTCGCCAACTGTTGGCAGTGCAGGAAAATGAGCGGCGTCATCTCGCGCGAGAATTACATGATGAAGTGATGCAAACATTGACTGCGCTCAAGCTCAATTTAGGTATGGCGGCTCAGGTTTCTGTGGGTGCGGCCCGACAATTGGAGGAAAGCATGGAGGCGGTGGATGATCTGGTGGAACAGATTCGTAATCTCTCGTTAGACTTGCGTCCTTCCATGCTCGACGATCTCGGGCTGGTCGCGACCTTAGAGTGGTACTGCGAACGCCAAGGGCGGCGATTGGCTCTGCCGATCACATTTACGACGACCCCATTTCTCTCTCGTCCAAGCATAGAGCGTGAGACGACCTGTTTTCGTGTTGCTCAGGAAGCGTTAACCAATGCGGCAAAACATGCGCAAGCAACACAGATATGGATGAGCCTCAAGCAGCGAGATGGAGTGTTACAGCTTTCGATTCAAGATAACGGGATCGGTTTTGACGTGGCGGGGATGCGCATCCGTGCGGCGCATGGCCGTGGCCTCGGCTTACAAGGCATGGAAGAACGCCTATGGCTGGTTGGTGGCCAGCTCGACATTACCTCCGCGCCAGGGCAGGGGACGGAAATCTGCGTGCGCATTCCTATGAGCGGAGCCTCCGCCGAAGACCTGGATTTTGCTGTCGAGGTAGCGGGCGAGCCGAAGCTTGCCAATGCCGGATAGGCACGCTGATATGGAAACGATTCGCATCCTTTTAGCAGACGATCACCGACTCGTGCGTGCTGGAATTCGCTCGCTGCTGGAGCAGATGGCGGGTGTTGAAGTGCTCGGCGAGGCTGAGCACGGCCGTGAGGTGCTGCGACTGCTGAAAACCCTCCAGCCGGATGTCGTGGTGATGGACATCTCGATGGCGGAACTCAACGGCCTGGAGACCACCGCGTATATTACCCAGGACTATCCGCAGGTGCGGGTGCTGATTTTGTCCGTCCATGCCGCTGAACCGTATGTTTTGCAAGCCGTCCAAGCTGGAGCGGCGGGATATTTACTCAAGACTGCGGCGCGAGAGGAATTGGAGATTGCCGTGCGTGCGGTGGCTCGGAGTGAAATCTATCTCAGTCCAGCAGTGGCTACGCACGTCACCTCCAATCTCCGGCGGCTGCGCGATCAACAGACCCGAATCTCGGGATCCGCTTTACCAGCCGCTCCCTTGCGCCCGAGCGAACGAGAGCTGCTGCAACTGATCACTGAGGGCTACACCGCTAAGGAGATTGCAGTACGCCTCTATATCAGTCAAAAAGCGGTCGAATCCCGCCGTGCTCGCTTGATGAGCCGTCTTGGTATTGAGGACCTGCCTGGCCTCGTGCGCTACGCCATGCGGGTTGGCGTAATTGCTGTGGAATCCTAGCCTCTGATAATGTTCCGTTTCGCTTTTTGCTCTAGCAGCGAGGAATTTCCTTCTCTCAAAAGAAGATTTTTCCCCTGATAATAATGGGGAATTTCCTCGCCCCGGTGTAGGAATAATCGCCCTCGTCTTCTTTGTGTCCTCACAGTACAACCTTACCCCTGTGAGTACAGCGCGTGCTGCCTAGACGCCTCTCCGTTATTTGGGTGGTCATTATCATCGGGGCAACTGCTCTTGCTGGTGGGCTGATGCTTTGGACCAGTAGACCGAAGAAAAATCCTAATCGGTGAGGCAGGTGCATTTGTCTGTGGAAGAGCGCCAACTCTTCCATATTTCCTACCGTAGTGCAGAGCGCTACTTCGCATCCCTGCATTGATTCCTTCCTTTTTCCTAGAAGAAATTATCCTTTCTAAGAGGAGAACATGGCCGAGCAAAAAAACACCATCGATTCATTTGAAGCGAAACAGGAGCGCAACGAAGCGCTGTATCGCCTTGGTGCCACCCTCATTAGGAACCGCTTTCCAGTAGTTTTCCTGACGGGGTTATTTACTGCCTTCATGGCCTATCAAAGTTTTCAGATCGAGATGACGACGGCATTTAACGACCTGTTGCCGTATCGGCACCCGTTCGTCCGGGTCCATACTGTCTTCGCTGGCCAGTTTGGTGGAGCGAACAACATCAACGTCATGCTCCGGGTGGAGAAGGGCGATGTCTTCAACAAGGAAGTGCTCAAAAAAATCTTCGACATGACCCAAGCGATGGATCGTGTTGCCGGCGTGAATCACGACCAGATCGCTTCCGTCGGTCACCGGACGACACGATACTTGACCGTTCTGGGTGGAACGATTGCCACGCCTCCAGTGATGCGCCGCCCTCCCAAGACCGATGAAGAAGTCGAAGACATTCGGAAGATTTGCTACAACACCGAGTCCATTTATGGACAGCTCGTGTCGCTCGACGGCAAATCGCTGATGTTGAAAGCGAACTTCATCGAAGGGCGGCTGGACTATCGCCGCATCTTCGATGAGATTAACCGTACCGTGGTCGAGCCGTTTTCGACCTCCGAGCATACCATCTGGATCGCTGGCGAGCCGCGGCTTTATGGCTGGATCTATCACTACGCTAGTGAAGTGTACACGGTTTTTATCGCTGCTACGGTGCTCGCTTGGCTGCTTCTCTATGGCTATTTTCGCGATTGGCGTGGTGCCCTGCGGCCTACGATTACTGGCGTGATTTCCTCGTTCTGGGGTCTCGGCATGCAGTCGTTGATGGGATTTGCTATGGACCCACTCGCGCTCGTCATCCCGTTCTTCGTGACGGCGCGCGCGGTCAGCCACTCGGTCCAGATGCACGAACGGTACTATGACGAATATAAGAAGTGGGGATGGAATAAAGAGAAAGCGATTATCGCGTCGTTCGCGGAATTGTTCGTGCCCACCACGAGCGGCATCGTCACCGATGCGCTCGGCATGCTTGTCATTATCGTCGTCCCCGTGGTGATCCTGCAAAACATCGCGATCTCGGCTTCCGTGTGGGTTTCCTCGGTCGCTATCAGTGAATTGCTCCTCAACCCCATTGTTTACTACTACCTCAAAGCGCCCGAAAAGGCGAATGTGGAGAACCGACTGCAAGGCGCTTTCCAGCGCTTCATCGAGCGCTGTGCGGACTGGATCGTCGTCCCGCGCCATTGCTGGATGATCGTCATCTTTTGGGTGGTTGCATTTCTCGTTTCCTTGACCCAGGTGCGACATCTCACCATCGGCGACCCTACGGCGGCCACACCGCTCTTGTATGAAAGTTCGCCGTATAATCAGGCGCATCTGGAGATCCAGAAGTACTTCGGCGGCGTGGAGCCACTTATCATTGTCGTGGAAGGGCGCGACAGGGACGTCTTGAAGGACCCGCAAATTCTCAAGACCATGGAACGATTTCAGCGCTATCTCGAACGCGACCCGGACGTGGGGTACAGCTTCTCCTTGGCTGATATCGTCCAGTCGATCAATATGACGTTCTACGATATGCAGCCGCGTTGGAGCGTAGTGCCTGCGGAAATACCCAAAATTAGCTCGCTGTTTTTCTACTATTTCGCTGGTGCACCCCCGGGCGAGACTTCGCGTTTTCTCGATCCTAGTTATACCGTTTCCCATGTCACCTTCTATTGTCGCAACCACCAAGGAGACAATGTGGCACGGATTATCAAACATGCGCGCGAGTTTGCGGGTAACCCGGAGAACGCGATGGCCAAGGCGGACCTGCGCCTCGCTGGCGGTCTCATCGGCGTCACGGGAGCAGCGAATGAAGAAATCTTGAAGAACGATATTCTGATGAACGTGCTCGGTTTCGGCACGATGTTCATCATCATCATGTTTACCTATCGCTCGGCAGTCGCCGCCATGGTCATGATGGTAGCCATGTTTCTCGCCAACGGTATCGTCAATGCGTACATGGGGTATCGTAATATCGGTATCAACCTCCAGTCGCTCCCTATCGTGACCGTAGGCTTGGGATTTGGCATCGATTATGGGGTCTATCTCGTCAGTCGAGCGGTCGAAGAATATCGTGGGGACATCAGTGAAGCGATGCGAATCGGCATCGCGACTGCTGGCAAAGCTGTGACCTTTACCGCGTTCACGCTTTCCCTTGGAGCGGCCTGTTGGATGTTCTCTAATATTCGCTTCTGTTCGGAAATGGGTCTGTTACTCGCACTGTGGATGATGATCAGTTTCCTCGGCTCCTGCACGCTCGTGCCAGCGCTGATCGTCTTGATGAAGCCGAAATTCTTCATGCGGGCGGTAGAAGAAGGCATCGTCGGATAGGAGAGCCTGCCTTTCAGCCCAGCTTCCCCAATTCCCCTTGGGAAGCTGGGAAACGAAGACCTAGACTGTCCTTTCCGGCATGGTCAAGCGAAATCACGAAGAGAAAAAAGATCCAAGTTACAGACGACTGTAATCCGCTGCTAGCCAGCGCTGGGGGCGGATACGAATCAACAGGTCGCCTTCAGCGCTACCGTTGCCGTAGACTCTTGCAATGTACTGATCTCCCCCTTCAGGGCCGTAGTAGCGTCGCGCGAGTGGTCGGATATCACGTTCGACTTCGGCGGGAACAATGGCCGACACTGCGCCTTCGACGCTGACGTATTTGTAGGGCATCTGCTCTGCTTGCACGCACAGGCTGACCTGAGTGCCAAGTGCCAGCAGCTTCCCTTTGCGCGAAGCGCTGCCGGTTACGAAGCAGATCTCTTGGCTAGGCTCATAGGCGTACCAGATTGGCACCGTCAGCGGCGCACGCCCGGCTTGGGCGATGCTGATAATCCCAACATGTGGACCGGCGAGGAAGTGTTCTTTTTCGGATTGTGTCATAGCGATGGACATAGGGTTCCCTTTGTGGTGCGTGAGGGGTGCAAGCCAGTTACGCTTTGCGAAATGCTGGGATGACTTCTTTGGCAAACTTGCGCATGAGTGCGCGATCATAAGGCGGAGCCATCGACACAATCACGTGGCGGACTCCAGCATCGACGAAGGACTGTACGCGCCCACGCACTTCTTCTGTCGAACCAGTTAGATGCTGTGCGCGGAGCGACATGGATTTTTCCACCTGCCCTGGGTCGCGTCCGGCTTGCTGACAGAGCGCATCGAACTTCTGGCACATTGGCTTCACATCTTCGTCTTTGCTGGGGAAGAAATGCCAGATGTCGGCATGCTTAGCTGCGAGCGGCTGGATGCGCTTCGGGCCGACGCCACCGATAAGCAGTGGAATATGCGGTTTCTGCACCGGTTTTGGCTCGCACAGCGCGTCTTTCAGTTGATAGTATTTGCCGTTGAACGAACTTTTGGGCTGGGTCAGCAGCAGCTTAATCACCTCAACGGCTTCGCCAAGGCGTTTCGCCCGTTCGCCGGTGGTGTAAAAAGGAATCCCGTAGGCCGTATGTTCCAACTCGAACCACGCCGCACCCAAACCGAGAATAACCCGCCCGTTACTGACGTGATCCACTGTCGCCGCCATTTTGGCGACCAGAGCTGGATTGCGGTACGTGTTTCCAGTGACCAGTAATCCAACCCTCATACGCTTTGTCTGCGCGGCCATGGCGGAAAGCAAGGTCCAACCCTCGAAGCAAGGGCCGTTCGGATCTGACATGATGGGAACGAAGTGGTCGAAAAGAAAACCAGTGTCGAAGCCAAGATCGTCGGCTTCACGCATAGTTTGGAGAATGTCGGCGTAAGTGGTGTGTTGTGGAACGACCTGTACGCCGAAACGCACCTGGCCTGCTGTGGCAGCAGCGGCTTGAGCCTCATGAGGAGCGGCCACTCGCCCCGCGACTGTGGCGACGATAGTGGCAGCACCGACGCTTTGTAGAAATCCCCTGCGAGAAAGATGGTTCATGATAGTGTCCTCCCGAAGTATTCGAGGACTATGTTCGAGCAGAAGGTGGTCGTTTGGCAAGGGCGGTGGAATTTTCGCTCGCCTCACGCTTTTCCTAAAACAAAACGGATCGGTACCTCGACCCAACTTTCCACCGGGACGCCGTCGAGACGCGCCGGAGTAAACCGCCACGAGTCGCGCACGGTTCGCAAGGCCGTGTCATCAAGCAAGGTAGAGCCGGAGGACTGTTTGATTTCGGCCTCGGCCACGCTGCCGTCGGTGCGCACCCGGACTCGGAGCAGGACTGTGCCTTGTTCGCCGCGCCGTCGTGCCAACATAGGGTAGGGCGGTTTCGGATTGACGCTATAGTCGGGATGCGCTGAGGTCCCGCCACCCTCGACGCCACGCCCTGCGAGGGGGTGGCCGCCCGCAGCCGCAGTGCCGGTATCGCTTCCCGCCGTTGACGGCGTGCCGTTGGTCAATGTTGCATGAGGATCAGAGGCGTCACTGTTGTTGGCCACGTTGCCAGCGGCTGGCAGCGTCATGGTTGCTGGCTGAGGCTCAGGCTCCGGCGGTGGCGTAGCCGTGACAACTTTGGGAGGCGGCAGTTTTTTGACACGCGGCGGTACTGGCGCGGGCGGCTTCTTCGGTGGCGGCAGGGGTTTTGCGACCGGTGGGGGGGAAGGAGGAGTTGCTGGTGATGGCGTCGCCGGGGCTTCTGTTGCGCCGACTGGCAACGGAGCGGCTGGCTGCAAGAGCGTTACCCTGAGTGGTGGGGCTGGCGGCTCACCCTGCGTCAACAGGAAGGCGCTTGATAGCCCGAGAAGGCAGAGGTGTACAACACACGAGAACGCAGCAGCCACGAGTGTCGGGTGCGACTTGGGTGGAAACATGTGCTGCTCGGCCTCGAAGACTGCGAGAGGAGATTCTAGGTGTTTGCCTCTCGGCTCCACAGCCTGTCGCTTCGCGGAAAACATACGCCTCTTTTCCTACTGAAGGTCAGTCGGCAGTGCAACTTCCCGCTGCTTGTGATCAGCTTGTCATGCCAAAGAACGTCGTTGCCGCCAGTATTCGACGAGGCCGGGGAGGATGGAAATAAAGATGATGGCTAAGATCACGAGGGTGAAGTTGTCTTTCACGATGGGGATGTTGCCGAAGAGATACCCTGCCACCGTGCAAACGACGATCCATAAGATGCCACCGATGACGTTGTAACTGGCGAACTTCCAGTATGTCATTCGTCCGACCCCGGCGACGAAGGGGGCAAAGGTGCGGATGATAGGCACGAAGCGTGCGATGATAATCGTCTTGCCGCCGTATTTTTCGTAGAACTGGTGGGTGCGGTCGAGATACTCTTTCTTGAGGAAGCGCCCGTCTGGACGCGAAAACACTTTTGGTCCCATGAAATGGCCGATGGTGTAGTTCAGCGCGTCTCCCAAGATTGCGGCTACGCTCAGGAGACCAAGTGTCCAGGTCAAGTCGAGGGAACCGCTGGCGGCAAACGTGCCAACAGCGAACAGTAAGGAATCGCCTGGGAGAATCGGCGTGACCACTAGTCCGGTTTCACAGAAGATAATGAGAAAGAGCAAGGCATAGGTCCAGACTCCGTAGGTCTGGATGACTGTCTGCAAATGCGTGTCGAGATGAAGAAAAAGATCGAGGAGGTCCTTGAGTAGCTCCACAGATGGTCCTTTTGGTCCGAGAAAATCGCGATCGGTGCTCAGGCTAAAGGACGATCATGGGAAGTCAAGGTCAGACCATACACACGGGGTAGCTCTTGACCTTCAAGTGCAGACAAGCGACAACAAGGCAGCGAGCAGCAGCGAAAAAATGAACTGGTTGCAAGTTTCAGGTACCACAAAACTCCCGGAGATTGATCAGGGTGAAGGCGAGAAGTTTGAACCCGAGATGATGGGTGGGGAGGGTTTCAAAGCGGAGCAAGAGGCGTTTGAATTTATCTTCCCAGG
>SYOC01000169.1 GCA_005804965.1 Pseudomonadota bacterium | reverse complement strand
GATTCACCCTGGACCTGTAAAGCAAAGGTCTGATGCGGTCGGCGCACTAACTCCTGAGGAATACTTAACGTATCGCTCGTCTCAATCGCCTCAATCGGGGCACCGGCGGCGACTTTGCCCAGCAGCGGTAATTCGATCGCGCGTGAAGATTTCTGCGGCGGCGGCATTTCAATAGCACGGCTCAGGTTCCATTTGCGGAGGATGACGCCTTTGTGCTCCAGATTGGTCAGGTGTTTATGCACAGTCGCCAGCGAAGACAACTCGAAATGGGCGCCAATTTCTTCGAGCGTCGGCGCGTATCCATGCGTAGCAATATACTCTTCCAGATAATCCCAGATTTCTTTTTGCCTGCGAGTGAGAATCATAGGCGTCTCCTGCTGCGATAAATTCAGCGAAAAAAAAGCGAACTGAGGATACCGCCTATACGCGCACTTTTCAACTCGTCCGTCGAACTGCCGAACTCACCAGCAGCGGCCCCAGGCGTCACTGGGCTAGGCGTGCTTGCGCGGCATGGTGCCCGGCAATGCGCCCAAACACGGCCCCGCGTAGGACCGAGGTCGCACCCATGTAGTTGTAGTAATACAGCTCACCCATCGGCTCGCCGGCGACATAAAGGCCAGGAATGATGCGGCCAGAAGTGTGGAGCACTTGGGCATCAGTATTTGCCTTCAAGCCGCCGAAGGTGAACGTGATGCCGCCGGTCACGGGATAGGCCAAGAACGGCGGAGTATCGAGAGGTCGCGCCCAATTGGTTTTGTTAACAGCAAGACCTTTGGTGCTCAATCCGTCGAGCTGCAACGGATCGAAGACGCCAGACTGGCACGCCGCGTTGTACTCGCGGATGGCGCGCTCCATGCGTTCCGGTGGGATTTGCAGGAGAGCAGCGAGGTCGCGAATCGAGTGGGCTTCGTAGGGTTCTTCAGAGGTACGGATCGCCCGTTTCCACACCTCGGGGTCTTCGCTGCGGACTTTATCGTCGAACACGTTAAAGGCCACGCCACTTTTATGGTTCATGATGGCTTTGCTAAACTTCACGTAGGTCTGGTCACGAAAATCTTCACCTTCATCTAAAAATCGCTCGCCATCTTCGTCAATAAACAGCCCAAGCTGAAAGATGTAGATCGCGGTCACGCCACACTCGAACGGAGTGGAGCGAGCATCGAGCACGGCAGAATGAAAATCACCCCACTGACCAGCCGGCTGTGCGCCAATCGCCAGCGCCATGCGCAGGCCGTCGCCAGTGTTGTAGCGCGAACCGCGCAGGATGATGTTGTCCATAAAACGGCCCAGATAACGCACGCGCATTTCCACGTTGGCCTCAAACCCGCCACAAGCGATAATCACGCCACCTCGTGCTTTGATATCAGTGTAGCCCTCTGGCTCCAGCACGCGGACACCGACCACACGACCAGAGCGATCCGTCAGCAACTGTTCGGCTGCGGTCTCGTAAGCAACATGCACACCGCCACGTTCGAGGTGCTTGTAGAGGGTATCGACCAACTGCCAGCCACCGCCAAGTGGTTGACGACGATAGCCAGCCACATTGGGGTAGCCTTTCTCCCACTGCACCCCGAGCTCCGAGAGCCAGTCCACTACATCGGCAGCGTTCTCCACGACCACACGAATGAGGTCTTTGTTCGCTCGCCCACGCGAGACTTTCATGAAAGCGGCGAAGAAGTCTTCTTTGGTCTGTCCGGTCGGGCAATAGGCATCAGGTTCGTGAGGATAGCGAATCTGCGCATCGGCGATAGCCGAGTTACCACCACGTTGCAGCTTCGGTGCTTTCTCAATCACAATCGTCTCGGCACCGGCGTGCATGGCGGTGATAGCCGCAGACAGACCGGCAATCCCGCCGCCAATCACGGCCACATCACAATCGATTTCGGGGATGGTGTTTGGCATATGTCCTCATAACGGAGATTCTTGCTACTGCGATACTATACAGCAAAAGTCCCAGCTTGGGTTCACACCCGTATGAGGGATCAGCAGCTATTCCCTCCTGCCTGTTCCCTCGCCTTCAGCAGCAGCAGTTCGCCTTTGAGCCGATACAGCTCCGCTTCGTAGAAGCGCTCGCCATTCTTCTCCACTAGCAGCAGCGCTTCTGCAACCGTCGTCAAGCCTTCGTCTACCTGCCTGTCTTTCTGATACGCTTCGGCCAGCAAGCCCAGAAAAAACGGCTGGAATAATTCAGTCTCAGTGTCTCGCATCGCCGTGATCCCTTGGCGTATCTGATCAATCCCGGCTGCCGCGTGCCCGTGCTCCACCAAGGCCCATCCACGATAGATCGTGCCGAACGCAACAAGGAAGGGGAATCCGTGCTCGGTCGCAAGGGCGATCCCTGCTTCCGTCTGTTCCAGTGCCTGGTCCCATTCCCGCCGGTATCGATGCACACCGGTTGCGAAAGTGAGGGCAAAGGCGAGACTAAAGGGATGCGCGAGCCCGCGGGCGAGTGTCACGCATCCCTGGCTCTGTCGCAATGCTTGCTCGGGATAGCCCAGCGCCCACAGCGCCCTTGCCCCCTCGCCGAGAGCACTCATGGCCGGATCCTGGCCATACGCAATGGCCAGGGAGCGATGCTGCTGTGCATCGTAGTGCGCTACACTCTGCTCACAGTGCCTGCGGGCCGCTTCGAGCTCTCCCATGTGGAGTAACGTGCCCCCCAACGCCCAATGTGCCTCCACTAAGAGGGGAGAAGCCTGTTCCCTTTCCGCAAAGTGCAGTAGTTCTTCCCCCGGCGTGCGTGCGGTCTGGTGTTCTGCTCGCATGGACCAAAACGTCCGCAGGCCGTACAGGACGGGAAAGAGCTGCGCCGTCGCTCCTAGTTGTTGGCAGAGTGCTGCGGCGCGCGTATAGGCATCGCCAGTCTCTTGCGCCGCATGGCCCTGGGTGGCCATCAACACCGGCCCTAGGGTCGTCTGGAGAGCCAGTTCGTGCTGACTGCGCTCGGGAGTCTCGGGCAGCATCTCGATCAAGGCAAGCCCGCGGCGGAGGTGAGTGACCGCTTCCACATGGGCCGAGCGCTGCACGGCTTGTTGTCCCGCCAACTGAAGATAGGTAATGGCCTTCTCCGTATTACTACTGCGACTGTAATGATGCGCCAGCTCGCTGTAGTGGTCTTCGCGCTTGATAGCGTACAGGGCTTCAATCGCCTGCGCCGTTTGCTCATGCAGGACTTTACGTTGCTCCTGTAGCACCGTGCCGTAGGCCACGTCTTGCGTGAGCGCATGCTTGAAGATGTACTCGCTCTCGGGAAACGCCGGCTGCTCGTAGAGAAATTCCTTGTGTTGGAGCGAGGCAAGGAGGCGATAGAGGTCGGCT
>SYOC01000168.1 GCA_005804965.1 Pseudomonadota bacterium | reverse complement strand
TGCTCTGGCGCAGTACCGCAGCCGAAATTGGAGCGCACACCGGCAATCGAATGCCCGTCGAACAGCCGTTCTATACGTCGAAGGAAGCCCGACGTTTCAGGATTTACATGCAGGGCGGGAAACCACCAGGGCGTGTGACCCATCCATTCTTTACCCGAACCAAGCGGCAGCTTTCGCTCTTCAATGGAAAGGAGCACGCTGTCTCCCGACTTTGACATAACGCGGAAGTCAGAGATCTCATCCTTCTTATGTTGCGCGGATGGCGGGGCTCCAAAAGGCTGCCGCTTCCGGAACACAGTGGCGTTTCTGTACCAACCTATGATCCACCGACCTCCAGTGTCCGGATTACGTGCCGTCCAGACCACCGTCACCCCCGAAACTGATCCCTCATGGGGCAAGGCACCAAGAGCATCGATATTGATTGCTCGGTCGACCTTTCCTTTTACCGTCTCTACGTGACCATAGACATTTCCATCGTCGCATCCGACAAAATTACATACCTCTGCGCCATGCTGGTTTTCGTCTATCCACCGTCCGCCCCCAACAATCTTATCAGGTTGATTTCTCAACCCCTGGTAACGGGCCATCCAGCCAATATTGCAGAATATCCACTTATGGTAGCCCCCCATCTCTGACTCCCTATAGAAGCAGCGGACGAGCTCTACTGGAGCTCAACGCGCATGCGCAGCGTTGTCCTCGGCGACTCTTTGACCTGAATGAAGTGCAATCCGACCGTATTTACGGCCGCCCTCACCCCAGGGTGCGGATGTCCATAAGGGTTTCTACCTGCGGCAGCTATGGCGACTGCCACATTGGGCAGCGACGAAAGAAGGTGAGGATGGAAGCTGTCGGCCGATCCATGGTGCGGCAAGACCAAGGCCCCAATCTGGGACAGAAAATGTCTGTAGTATTCAATCAGAGCCGTACGACGCCGTTGCCCAGACAGATTAGCGTCGCCTGTACAGAGCCACCCAACGTGACGACGGAAGGCGAAAGACCACCCTTCGTTCGGGTAGATGACGGTATGTGGGGAGTTTGCTGGGCCAGCGTACAAAGACATGGAAACCAAGTTGTGGTTCTGCCATAGCGCGTCATAGCACGCGCGCAACCGAGTCCGGCCCGCCTCGGTTCGTGCTTCACGTGCAATCGACTTAAGTGAGCGCTTCCCGAACGTCTGGCGCAGCAGCTTCAGGAATGCGGATGCTCGCTGCACCGTTGGCTCGTGCGCATAGGGCACCAGCACCCAGTTAAGAACCCTCCTCTGGGCCACGCAGAAGAGCATCGATCCGGGTTGGAGTTCTTGCACCTCCTTCCCTGAAATCTTTGCGACGGAGACCGGGGGCTTCGACCATTTGGCGACAATAGGCCCTTCGGCACCTGGAGGTGTCTCGGGCGGAATCGGGGTGCCGTCCTCCGGGGTCAATCCATCTGGCTGAATTCGAACAAATGTAACGCGCTGGGCACCTCGCCCAATTAACCAGGCGGCCGGGTTGTCCGCGAAATCAAGAAACAGACCGCTCAATCGCCCCTTATCGAGGTCGTTGCAGATGCTCAGAACAACGGTGGAATCTTCCAAGTACGGCAACACGACTTCTACGACCGTTGTCGATGCAAGAAGCCTGTCCAAGCCGCTGATGTGATCGCTATCGAGATGCGATAGGAAGAGGACGGCGATCGATCCTTCACCCGCAGCTACGGAAATCTCGCGCTGAAGAGGGTCACTCTGATTTGAGCCGCAGTCGTAAGCCCAGCGAAACACGCTGGAACCGAGTCCAAGTTGACCCGTTAGAAACCCACCCTGCCCTACTGCATGCTGAGCCAATCGAACGTGCATCGTCGTAATTCCCGCGGGTCAGGTAACTATTGATAGCCCTACGATTTAGGTGGCTAACCTGCCGCGAACTAATTGATGCTGGTCCGGCAGGTTACGGCGAAGGATGTATTCATTGAGCACCTCCGCATTGCCGATGGCCGATAGCGAGTGATGAGACCAATCAGCGCGCAATAGTCCTGATTGAATGCCAACGGCAACGGCCTTGCCGCCTTTCTTCGCCAAGAGCGGAGCCACTTTCAATCCAACGTTCGAAACGGCAGAACACTGACAGCCGTCCAATTCGAGAAGTCGTTTTAGAGGCTCGAGTATTGAAGCTTGATCGGGCGCGGCGCGCTCCTTCGGAACATCACCGTGTAGGGCATATCGAAGCAGTTGAGCTCCAATGTGCCGATCTAACCGCTCAGTCAGGTATTGATTGTGATAGTGCCGCAAACAGCCTTCGCACGATCTGTCGCACTTTTCCGGACAGTTCTCCAAGAGGTGCAGAACGTCTCGCAAAATATCCTTTAGGTGTTGGCCAGCGAGTTCGGCATAGCCCGCGCCTCCAGACAGCGTGTCATATAGATAGATATCCAAAAATACTTCTTTGCTATCTTTTCGCGGCACTATCCGAAAGCCCGAGCCGAACTCGCTCGGATCGAGATCAAGTTGTGGATGGCGACTGGCAGCCATGCGAAGAGCTTCTGCAATCGAATATGCAGCATCTTCCAACGCTCTCAGCACGACGATTTCATGGGTATTAGTCGCGACCGGCTCGTTAAGAGAAATCCGCATGAGAAGGAGGTCGGTCGTAAAGACGTGCCCAAGAAAGACTGGCTCGAAAGTCCCGCTACACTGTTGTGGGGCTTTCGGCTGACCATGAGAAAATTCTATTACATAAGGTCGCTTGTGCGGCGCTTGCGCGGGCATTTCCGTTTCCGCGCGTCCGCAGGCTCGACAGACATGGAAGCCTTGGTACTGTTCGTCCGTTACACGCCCCTTATTCATCGTGATGAGCTTGCGATCAGTGGTGACTGCGAAAGCAATGTGTGATCCAGCCTGGGTTAGGTCGGGTAGATCGCTGCCACCTACCGGAACAGGAAATTGAGCACCCGTCGCGTAAGTTATGTCTTGCTCCCGGTCATCCTCTGGCAGCGGCCGCCCTTCTTCAGGCGTAAAGACTTCCGGTACGATCATGCTCGCCGTTTTTAAGTCCGTTCCGCAGACTGGGCATTGAGGCGAATTTGCAGACTGGACGCTCAGGTCCTGTACAAAGCTGCAAGCGTCGCAGTGAACGATCTTGATCTTCTTGGAAAAGATCGGACCTGCTCGGTCGTGCACTGTTGGCAGAACATTCGCGACGACACCGCCCGATCTATAGGTTTCCTTGTTGATTACCACCAGGCGGCCAGGAGCGTACTCGCTCAGTGATTTTCCAACGCTTTGCTGAGGTCGTTCCACAACCACGGTTTGCCACTCACTGGAGCCCGGAACTTTTTCTAGCCGCTCGACTAAGAAGCTCGTTAGGTCCGTTGGGAATGCATAGCTGGGCAAGAGACCGCGACTAAAGAGAAACTCCAACAGCTCCGCTTTGTCTCCTATTGGATCGTCCCCCTCGTCATCGCCAGCACCGCTTTTGTCTCGCAGTTCGGGAACGGGAACTTTGGTCGCGACAAGTTCAGACCGAACCTTTTCAAGCTCTAGGAGAAGTTGCTTCGAGACATCAATCACCCAGTAGTCTAGAGAATGAGGTGACGTTCTTAATGTCTCCGGTAGCCAGCGGACGATCTGCTGACGCACCTTACCAGCCGGATGGATAACCCCCTCTTCTAACCATGTCTTGAAGGCCGCCAAGCTCAGACCGGGGGTCTGGCCTCCTAGAAAAAAGTCTCTGGTAGTCCCAAGCGCCCGAAACAAGGCTGAAGTCTTTCCTCCGATCTCCACCTTGTTCTTGTCCATAAGCTGGTGAAAAAACGTCTGAAATAGATATGAAGTAACATGCCTTCGGGCGATTTTTGGATTGTCTACCTTCACCTCCGGAGTACGGGGCGGCCCCGCAACGATCTGTTGGGGATTGTGGTAGTAAAAGCTGTCGTGAGGTCCATTCTGGGCGAACGTCAGCACCGTTGAAACGGACGAACCTCGTCGTCCCGCCCGGCCCGCGCGCTGTTGATAATTTTCACGCTGCGGCGGCACATTGCGTAGCCCAACAGCAACCAGCGACCCGATATCCACGCCTACCTCCATAGTAGTCGTGCAACTAAGGACGTCGATTGGTCGGTCACGCTGCTCGATCTGCACATCCCTAAATCTTAGTTCGTACTGTTCGGTGGTGGCGTGCACGCGCGAATTGTCGCGGTTTGAGAGCTGTGCGGTATGCTCCTCCACCGAGATGCCACGCAGCTCTCCAGCTTTCTCAAGGGCTGCTCTAACTGGAGCCCGCCAGAAGCCTTTCCGGGCACGAACATACTCGCTGCTTTCCGGATCGACCTTCTTTGTGCCGGGAGCCCCACACGTTAAGCAACACCCGCGGAGTGTCGCCGGCGCAAGTGCGGTACACGACGAGCAGTGAAACCAAGGCTGCTTAAGGTCAATCTGGATTTGGAGCTTGCTCGGATCAAGGAAGTAGGCACCTGCATCGTCAGAAAGCGCGAGTTCTCCGCGAAGAATTCCCTCGAGCGAATCGACCTCTGCAGAAGTTAGGCCAAAGATCGAAGGCAGCTTCTTTCTTAACGCCTTTCCAAATCGCCCATCGCTTCCCCAAGAATTTGACCAATATCCAGCTGCCTTTGCCCTCACCACTGGCGAAAGCTCACGATTTATAGCGTAGGAGTCTCCTACATCACCGATCCACGCGACGGCCAAAGATTGGATATCTTCTGCGTTCAGTTTTGGGTTTGCTGCGGCAATGTTTGCGCTCAACTTCTTGGAAGGCTTTGTCGCCGCCTGCAAGTAACCGACCGACGTTCCATTCAACGAGTAGTAACGTCCGCAGAGCTGCTTTAGCAAAGCAATCGAATACCGAGACGGCGTGTCGTTTGGCTCAAAGTTGAGTAGGAGTTCGTCCAGGCTATCCTCAGCATGGTCCTTCTCGATCTTCTCAATATCATTCTCGATCCGCTTAGCATCCTCACGATCAAAAATGGAAAGATTGTAGTCCCTGAGGACAGACAGGATGGTTTTGTATAGCGGTCGCTCAGGTTTCGGTTCCCTGCCGATCTCCTTCATCCTGTGGACCGCCACCGCTAAGATTTGGCGGAATATGTCTTGCTCTACTTCCCGCGGAATATCTCTCGCAAGGCGCGCGGCTTTTTGTCGCCCGTCAGAAAACAAAAGCACCTTTCGCCCGCCGTTCGGAAAGGTGCGGCTCTCTTTTCGAACGGGCGGCTGAGTTACGAGCTGGGTCTTTACTAGATGAGCGAATGGTGCCTCGCCTTTCGTAGCGTGGTCCATGATGCTGGAGATACCGTTGCGGATTGCGGTTTTACCGCAGACCGGACAGGAGCTGAACCGCAGGCCGGTGCGATTAGTATTGCCGTCGTGACCGGGCATGTACGCCAGTCGGTATCCTTCCTTGTTTGGAGGCTCGTCATAGCGCAAATGCCCTGTCTTGACGTCCAGCCAAACTTCAATGCACTCATCGATCAGATCATCTTGCGGTGCGCCTTCAACGAGCAGTTCGACCGGCATCAGGGGCTGTTGATGGCCCTGCCTGAGAGGGCCACTTGGAACGTGCCATAGGAATTGGCCGTGAGGCTCATCTATGTACCCACGCAAAAACGCGCCGCCGCACTCGCGGTGGGTTAGAAACTCATATACGCGGGATCGTGAGCTGCATTGGCATGTCTCTGCCGGTTGAGTGTGGAGACGTCCAAGTGTTGATGGCTCCGAGCTTGTGTGGCGTCTAGCGTCACAATTTGGATTGCAACATGCGTGGAGCCCCGGAAGACCGCGGAAAAAAAGGTGCAGACGAGTTGGCGAGAGCACCCTTTGGTCAGCTTTTCGCCGAGCCAGTGTTGTCAAAGCCAGCAGTGCGTCCGTCGCGCGACCACTGTGCTCAGATTTTGGAAACAGCTGCTCGCTTAAAACTGGCAACGCTACTGCGCGACCAGATACGGCCTCTATCAGGCGTTCGGCTGGCTTGAACCCTGTTAAGTGAGAAAAAAGGAAGTCGGCGAGATCGTCATCTTCTTTGAACGAGGGCCAAGTCAGCGCCTTGGCCAGACTGGTCACTGCAGCGCGCGCGTCATCTGCCGATGTTATATGGTTGTCGATGGCCGCGATATTAACCGAGGCAAGCTTTGCATCCGCATCTTCGACTGCCGAGCCTACTGGCCGCGCCTCTCGCGTTCCCGTAATTACATCGAACTTGCGTGTAGACTTTGACGAAAGACCTGTCAGGTCGTACGCAAAATTTCTTACCGCATCTATCGCGGCTTTTCCCTCACCCAGGCTGGCGCTGG
>SYOC01000167.1 GCA_005804965.1 Pseudomonadota bacterium | reverse complement strand
ATTTCTTGATCGCTTGGGACAAGGCAACCTGCAAGGCTCCGATTGAAACCATCGGCTTGCTGGGTAAGGGAGAGAATTTATTTGTCACGACCAAGCTCCCGACATTCGATGTGAAGGGCGATGAATGCGAGTCCTACCTCTTAGCCGCAAACATCCTTAGCGGAAAGGAGGCGGACTTCGGGCGGGTGACCCCCGTTCGTGTGGTCTGCCAGAACACACTCAATCTGAGCGCGGCGCAATTTTCAGACGAGTTCCGCGTGATCCACACAGGGGAATCAATCAAGCAGATAGAAACGTGGTTGCGCCGGATCTGGGACACGGCGAAGGCAAAGCAGGACGCGCTGAAGGAATCGTATGAAATCCTGGCGAACTTCACGCCGAACGGCCAGCAAGTCCAGGAGGCGGTACGGGCCACCTACGAAGGGGTTGCTCAGCCGGACGCTGACCCGGCCACGCGAGACGGCCTAGACGTACTAGCCGAGTGGGACAAGCAGCGGAAGCGCGTCGTGGAGCATCGCGACAACGTGCTGCACCTGTTCGAGGGCCAGGCAGTCGGCTCTGACCTAGCCTCGGCACGCGGGACCGGCTGGGGGCTCTGGAACGCCGTGGTCGAATATGAGGATTACCGCAAACCACGCCGGAAAATATCATCCGCGTTGTTTGGGGCGGGCGCAGATCGCAAGCAAGCGGCATTCGATGCGCTCTTGCGCTTAGCCACCGTGTAGCGCATACTCGTGAGGGGGCGAGACGCGCCCCCCTCACGCACTGAGGTGCCGCATGTTGCATCCACATGGTTTTTCTGGCTACACGCCCAGCCCAGACGACGACCTCCCACACGACGACGACAACGACGACCTCGATAATCTCTATAGCGACGTGGTGTGGGACGATGACCCCGATGGCAAGACCATCGATGGCTGGCAAAAGCACGACAAGCCGTGGGTAGTCTGCTCCCCTATGGATGATGGGCAAAACACGCTCGTGAAGTGGTTCGACACGAAGGAGGAAGCCAAGGCGTGGAAAGCGCAAATGGAGATTGAGCGCCCAGCCCGATACAATATTGCCCATCGCTCCCAATTGTACAGCGAATAACTGATCCCCCTTTCCTCCCCGTCCCCCGTCCATACTCACGCCTAACCTGGTCAGTTTCTGACCGCGTAAGGCCTTGATTTTCCTGCGTTGGAATAGAACTGCTCTTCAATACGTCTATTGTATGTATGGTGCATGCGCTGACGATGGCGTGTGCTGGCCGCTGGATGCCACTGTACAGTGCAGCGCCGCACCGTGCAGTTTCTTGTGTGTTCCACAACCGTTACCCTCACACTACCAAGGAGGTTTTATGTCTGTATTTTCCACATCGAAGTACATCAAGAAAGAATCCGTCAAGCCTGGCGAGGCCGTGGTGCTGACCATCGCGGGGCACGGGAAGGAAAACGTCGGTACGACCGAACAGCCCGATGAAAAGTGGACATTGAGCTTCGACGAGATCGAAGAAAAGTTGACGCTCAACAGCACGCGCGGCAATGAGCTGGGTGGCGGGTTCGGGTCCTACGAAATGGATGATTGGACCGGGAAGCAGATAGAGGTGTACGTCGATCCGAACGTGAAGTTCGGCGGTAAGAGAGTCGGCGGTCTGGCGGTTCGGGTTCATAAGTAGAGACGCGGGAGGGGTGTCATGAAGTTCGACAGTCGTGTGCCGGAACTGCGAGTTGATACGGATGGCTTCGTAGCAACAGCGATCCGCGCTTATTTAGAGCAGCCTCACAAAGCGCTGCATCAAGTTATCCTCGCGGAAATGACGCAAGCTTTTCGGCGGACGGTTGTCCGGCAGCTCATGCAAGGGCGAGAGGATCGGGCTGGGTACGAGAGCACGACGCTCTACTCTGGCCCGTGCGCCAGGAAGGCGAGACTCACCTTCGATGGATGCGAGCGGGACCAGCTCCAGGCTCGCACCTTGCTGAAGTTTTTGTTGGGAGACATCGTTGAGTTGTCCGTGTTGGGCATTGCAAAGCTCGCTGGCAAACAGATCGGCGCAAACAACATCGACTTGACGATCATGGGCAGGGACGGCGTGGCCGTTCCTGTCCATCCCGATGGCCTCTTAGACGAGGGAGCGGCGCAGTACAACCTCGAAATCAAGAGCTGCGATAGCCGGACGTTTGATCGGTGGGTGGCCGAGGGAGGGCCGAATGATGACTGGGGATACCGGACGCAGGCCAGCGTTGAGATCCAAGCGTGGCGCGAAGCGGGGTACGCCATCAATGATACCTGTTTTGTCGCCGTCTCGACTGGCTCGCGTCAGGGCAGTATCGGCGAATGGATCGTTCCGTTCGAGCCCAAAAAAGTCGAGGCCTGGCATGAGCGACGAGCACAGCGACAGCGCGTAGCGATCCCAATGGTCCCGTTCCGGTCTGTGCCGGAAACAAAGTTTTCCCGTGGCAAGCCGAGATTCGACGATGGGACTCGCACGGTCAGGGCCGACAAGAACGGCAAGGTGTACGGGTATGAAACGCTGACGGGCCGCGCTCAACTCCCGGTGCAGTGCGGGTATTGCGACTACAAGATCACAGGCGGGTGCTGGCCGAACGCGGGTATGGAAATGAAGGACGGCACGCCGGTGTGGATCACGTAAGGGGGTAAGGGTGAAAAATGGAGACACAGGGACATGCTTCCGGTGCGGAACATCGGCAAACCAGTCTTGCGTTGTCCTTGGACGGCGGCTGTGCGTCAAGTGCGGCGTCAGAGAATGGAACGCCGCCGTCAAGGAAGCGGAAGAAGGTGCGTGCGTACCGGTGCAAGAAGGCGCTGACAGCGGAGCAGGTGGAGCACATCCAGCGCCTCATCGGTCTCTCGGTGGATGACTTTGAGGAAGTGAAAGAGAAGAAGAAGCGTGCGGAGGATGCGCCGCGAGAGCCGAACCAGGCGGCGTTTCACGTCTTTTGGGGGATCTACCCCCGGCAGGACGTGATCGGCGCAGCGCTGAAGGCCTGGAAGAATTTGCAACCGGACGCGGCGACCGTGGGGATGATCCTCAAAGACGTGCGGGAACGGTGTCAGTCCTTCGACTGGAAAAAAGATTGCGGCAAGTGGATACCCTACGCGCACACGTATCTCGCGCATCAGCGTTGGCTGGATAAGGGCATCGTGCATCGCGAGATCATTACGAGGCGGACGGTCATATAAATGGATGAAGCGCTAAAACAGCGCAGTTCCTTATGCGGCTGAGAGTGCCGAGATTAGCATTGCGACGCTTAAGGAAGAATTTCGCCAGCTACGTGCCCACATAGAGGGGGTCTCAAACACGCTGCGGAACCCACTCTCGCGCGATCTTGAAGTTGATATTGATGAGGAAGAGGGGCGAATTGAGGCATTCGGGAGATGATCGGAACTGGCTGTATGAAGACCTTTGCGGATTTCAGGATTGAGATTGGAGAGGGCCGAGGCGTTGAGGTGAACTGCCAATGTCCTCAATGCTCACCGAGCCGCAAGAAAAAAAACGCGAAGCCCTTATCCGCGAATACCGAGAAGGGCCTGTGGTTTTGTAATCACTGCGGATGGGCCGGGACACTGGCCGTTGGCGAACAGGTGAAAGCGGCGGTGCCCGTAAAGGACACCTACCGAAAGCCGCACTACGTGAATGACGAGGCGAAGCGGGCTGACGCGCTGTACGCTTGGTTTGCCACACGCGGCATTCCCCGCGAGGTGGTGCAAGCTAATCAGATCACGCTCGGCCAGGCCTATATGCCGACGGAAGAAGGGTTCGTGGAGTGTGTGCAGTTCCCCTACGTCAAAGAAGGCGAGGTCGTCAATGTCAAGTATCGAGGGTTCGCAGAAAAGATCTTTCGACAGCACGCCGGAGCAGAGAAAATTCTGTATGGCATGGGGGGTGTCCAATCTGCTGCCTGCCCTTCAGACCGGCTGGTTATTGTGGAAGGCGAAATGGATGCGCTCTCAGTGCAAGCTGCGGGCATTCCTTGTGTTGTGTCGGTACCTGATGGAGCGCCTGCACCAACGACCAAGCGGTATGCCGCCAAGTTTGACTATTTGGAAAATTGCCAAGATTTCTTGGCGGGCTTCAAGACAATCGTCGTGGCCGTCGATGCTGACGAGCCTGGCAAGCGACTTGCGGAAGAGCTGGTCCGACGACTTGGGCCTGACCGCTGCTACACGGTCCAATGGCCGGACGGTTGCAAGGACGCGAACGACGTGCTGGTTCGGGACGGCGCTACTGAGCTGGCGTCCGTAATCGACAGTGCGAAGCCGGTGCCGCTGGAAGGCGTGTACGAGGTGGCGGACCTGGCGGAAGAAGTGATGGACCTATGGAACCAGCAGCAACGGCCTGGCTTCTCGACCGGCTGGCCGTCGCTCGATCCACTCGTGCGCATCGAGCCTGGCGAGTTGATCGTGCTGACCGGGGTGCCGAGCCACGGCAAGAGCGAATGGCTCGATGCCCTCATGGTGAATATGGCCGAGCAACACGGATGGTCCTTCGGAGTGTTCAGCCCTGAGAACTTCCCCGTGTCGAATCATGTCGCCAAGCTATCTGAGAAGTACACGGGGCAATCCTTCAGTGGCTATGACCGTATGACGCAGCGTGAGTTGTTGCTGGCGATGGAATGGGTGCATCAGCACTTCTACTTTCTCGCGAACGGAGAGGATGCGCTGAAACTGGAGAGCATTCTAGAGCGAGCGAAGGGCATGGTGACGCGGTATGGGATTCGAGGCTTCGTCATTGATCCGTGGAACGAGATCGATCACTCCGAGTGTGTGGAGCGGGAAGACCAGTACTTGAGCAAGTGCCTGTCCAAGATCCGGCGCTTCGGGCGGAAGTACGGGGTGGCCATGTTTGTCGTCGCCCATCCGCAGAAGATGCTGCGAGATCGTGATGGGGGTTATCCCGTGCCGACGATGTACGACATTAACGGGGGGGCCATGTGGCGGAACAAGGCCGACATGGGCCTCGTGATCTGGCGTGACGTGCTGGACGCGGAGCGCAAGACCATCGTGTACGCACAGAAAGTGAAGAAGCGGCAGAACGGAAAGCCTGGCAATGCCACGCTACATTGGACTCCAATTGGGGGGAGATATAGTGAACAGCCGTGGAAGACTCATCGAAGTCAGGATCAAGAAAGCACACAGCGCCGCGCCGGACGTGGCAAGCAAACCCTTGCCTCCTTCACCTACTCAGACGGACGAGGCAGTGCGGGAGGCCTGGGAGAAGATCTTACGGCTGGATCGGTCGGTTGAGCACTGGAAGGAATTCTACCGCAGGGTGCAACTGTTCTACGGGAACGCGCCGCTAGAGAAATGGGCGAAGGAAGACATTAAGGAGCTGCTCGATACATTTAGGGAGGTCAAATGATGGGCGATACGGCGAGGCGAGTGGCAGCGCATGGGTGACCATGCATGGAAGCAGTTTGAGCGTCACGCCGCATCCTTATTCGATGGGAAGCGGCATTGGGCGAACTCAGGCGAGCGTGTCGATTTCGAGAGTGCCTGGGCGATTGGCCAGTGCAAGCTGGTCCGCTCCCTCTCCCTGGAGGCGTTGACGAAACTGGCCGAGGAGATGGAGCGCGAGGGCGAGAAGAAGAAGAAGATAGGCGTCGTCGTGACAAAGGTGCGCCGTGGAAGCGGCAAGCTGTCACCGACATTAATCACCATGACGGAAACGTGCCTCGCACGACTGGTCGCACACCATGTCGCGCAGGCGGCTGAAAGGGATATCACGAATGAGCAGACATGCGCGGACCACGGGCCCGACCACCTCACATGACGCGACTAAGGTTGCTCCAGGGTATGACGCAACTGTTCGGGACCGCGTGATGAGAATTTTCAATGCGTGCGGACAATTGGCCGACGACGAGCTGATCCGTAAGTATGAGGCACTGTACGGGGTAGCGCCGCACAGTACCGTGCGCACGCGACGGCACGAGCTGCTCCGCGCAGGGAAGCTGAAAGGTGCAGGCGAGTCAGGGGTCGTGACGGCAACCGGGAGGCGCTGTCAGTTGTTTGCGCCAGTGGTGCTGGCATGACGCGGCTCATTGATACGTTCGACTATT
>SYOC01000166.1 GCA_005804965.1 Pseudomonadota bacterium | reverse complement strand
GAGAAGACAGGGTTCGACCGGACGCGGGCGATCTTTCCAGAAGTGGCGCTTGAGTTCATTCGCGAAACGCAGCCTAAAGAATGGGCGAGGCTCGAAGCGCTCCACGGAGCAAAGACCGACGAGCAGGTACTGACCGACCTGTGTAAGTGGATGGACACCTATGGTTCTTTGGCGACACTGCGCCACGGGTTCAAATGCTACGGACGAACACTCCACATCGCGTATTTCAAAGCGGCGCATGGCCTGAATCCTGAACTCGAAGCTCGCTATGCCGCGAATCGCGTGGGCCTCACGCGACAACTACACTTCAGTGAACGTAATGAAAAATCACTCGACGCCACTATCACTGTGAATGGCGTGCCGGTCGCCACGATAGAGTTGAAGAACCCGTTGACTGGCCAGACCGTGAACGAGGCACAACGGCAATACTGCCAAGACCGTGACCCACGTGAGCCGATCTTTGAGTTCAAGCGCAGGACGTTAGTGCATTTTGCGGTGGATACCGAAGCAGTGTTCATGACCACACGGCTCGCAGGTGGCGCGACGCATTTCCTACCGTTCAATAAAGGCTGTGACGGAGGGGCAGGCAATCCACCGGACCCGCAAGGGAGAACGTACCGCACTGCGTATCTGTGGGAGGAGGTCTTACAACGGGATAGTCTGCTTGACCTGCTTGCGCGCTTCCTCCACCTGCAAATCGAGGAAAAACGTACCGAAGAAGGTCGCAAGGTCAAGACAGAGGCGATGATCTTCCCGCGCTACCATCAGATGCAGGCGGTGCGACAGTTAGAGGCCGCTGCACGCATGGAAGGACCGGGACACAACTATCTCATTGAGCACTCGGCTGGCAGCGGGAAAAGCAACACGATTGGCTGGCTCGCCCACCGACTGGCGTCGTTGCATAACACCCAAGACCAACGCGTGTTCGACAGCGTGATTGTGGTGACCGATCGTATCGTCCTCGACCAACAGTTGCAGGACACCATCTACCAGTTCGAACACCGCCAAGGCGTCGTGCAGAAGATTGATGAGAGTTCAAAGCAACTGGCGGAAGCGCTCGAAAGCGGCGTGCCGATTATCATCACCACCCTACAAAAGTTCCCGTTCGTGTCGAAACAGTTGTTGAAATTGGCTGAAGATCGCGGCCGGCAAGGGAGCGGCGTGCTGCCCACGCGACGTTGCGCGGTGATCATTGACGAGGCCCACAGCTCGCAATCCGGAGAAACGGCGACGGAATTGAAAGGCGTGCTTGGCGGTGAGGAGCTACGCAAGGAAGCACGGAAACGCGCACTAGAAGAGGGGCTCGAAGATCTGGAACCGCTCTTCCGTAGTCTCGCCAAGCGAGGGCGACAGGCAAACCTCAGCTTCTTTGCCTTTACCGCTACGCCTAAGCACAAGACACTCGTGGTGTTTGGCCGTAACGGCGATCCATTTCATCGCTACACCATGCGGCAGGCGATTGATGAAGGCTTCATCATGGACGTGTTGCGGCATTACACGACCTACGCTGCCTATTTCAAACTGCTCAGAACCTCTGCGGATGATCCCAACGTAAAGCGCAAAAAAGCGGCGCTGGTGCTAGCGCGGTTTCTTCGTTTACATCCATACAACGTCGCACAGAAGACTGAAGTGATGGTGGAGCACTTCAATGCCGTGACGCGCCATAAGATCGGCGGTAAAGCAAAGGCGATGGTGGTGACTGGCTCGCGCCTCGAAGCGGTGCGCTACAAAGAAAATTTTGATCGCTATATCAAAGAGAAGGGCTATCCCATCAAGACGCTTGTCGCGTTTTCTGGGACTGTCATCGATGACAAGATTCCGGACAAGACCTATACCGAAGAGGGCATGAACGGCGGCATCAAAGAGAAGGAGTTGCCGGAGAAGTTTGCTTCGTCGGACTATCAAGTTTTACTCGTCGCGGAAAAATACCAGACCGGCTTCGACCAACCACTATTGCACACCATGTACGTAGACAAGCGGCTGGCAGGCATTCAGGCGGTGCAAACGCTGTCGCGCCTCAATCGCACGCACCCGCTCAAGGAGGATACCTTCATCCTCGATTTCGTGAATGATCGACAAGAGATCCAAGAAGCATTCAAGCAATTCTACGAAGGCGCGGTGATGGGCGAAGAGGTTGATCCGGCTCGCCTGTATCAAATCAAAGCCGATCTTGATGGCTCAGGCATGTACCTTATCGAGGAGGTGCAGCGTTTCTGCGCCATCTTCTTCAAGCCCAAAGAACGTCAAAGCCCGGCTGACCATCAGGCCATGAATGTTACACTCGATCCTGCGGTCGATCGCTTCCGTGCTTTACTGCAAAACGAGGAAGAAGAAGCAGAACTATGGCGCGGCAAGCTGCGGGCGTTCCGTAATTTGTACTCGTTCCTGAGCCAGATCATTCCCTATCAAGATTCCGACCTGGAGCAGCTCTACACCTTTCTTCGCTACCTCTCGGCGAAACTCCCGAAACGAGCGAGCGGCCCGCAATACAGTTTTGATGACGAAGTGCGACTGGAGTATTACCGTTTACAAAAGATCAGCGAGGGCTCCATCAGCTTGAAAGAGGGCTACGCACCTCCGCTCGATGGTCCGGGTGAAGTCGGTAGCGGCCTGGTGCGCGAGGAAATCGTGAAGCTTTCTCGTTTAATTGATGTAATGAATGAACGATTCGGAACGGACTTCACGGCGGCAGATCAGTTGTTTTTCGATCAGCTCATCGAGGCCGCACTCACCGACGAAGCTCTGCAACAAGCCGCAAAAGTAAATCCTGTCGATAAATTCGCCCTCGTCTTCAACAACTTACTCGAAACTCTTTTCGTGGAACGAATGGATCAAAACGAAGAAATCTTCGCACGGTTCATGAATGAAGAAGCCTTCCGCAAAGTCGTTGGCGCATGGATGGCATCAGAGGTATATCGAAAGCTAGAGCGCGGAACGGGAAATCTCGGCACCTATGCGATTACGAAGCCCAGCGACCCGAAGACATCGGCCTACTAAAGGAGACACCCCATGCCTATCACCATCTCGCCAATCACGCCGACCTTCGCTGCTGAAGTCGGCGACGTGGACCTCGCGCAGCCGCTGAACTCATCGGAGGTGGAAGAGATCAAGCAGGCGTTCTGGCAGTATGGCGTGCTCATCTTCCCGGAACAGCGACTAACGGAACAACAGCAAGTCGCGTTTGCGCAGCACATCGGTCCGCTGGAAAGCAACATCGTCACCTTGAATAAGGAGGCGAAGTTGCGCATCACGCCAGACCTTGTCGATATTTCTAACCTCACTGCGAACGAGCGTATTTGGGGAGAGCAGAGTCGTATGCGTCAGTTTCAGCTGGGCAATCGTTTGTGGCATACCGACAGCTCGTTCAAGTATCTCCCCGCGCGAGCGTCGATGTTGTATGCGCTGACGGTTGCGCCAATCGGTGGCCATACCGAGTTTGCGGACATGCGCACCGCCTATGATGCTTTGCCGGAGGAGAAGAAACTCCGGCTCACTGGCTTGGTCGCCGAGCATGCCCTCGCTTACTCACGTGCAAAAACTGGCTTCACGAATTTCACTGACGCGGAACGCACGAATCTGCCGCCGGTCCCACAAGTCCTCGTGCGCACGATTCCCGAGACCGGGCGCAAATCGCTCTATCTCGCCTCGCACGCTGGACGCATTCTTGGGATGTCTGAAGAGGAAAGCCGGGCGTTACTTGCCGAGCTGATCGCACACGCGACTCAACGGCAATTTGTCTACACTCATCGTTGGCGTGTACACGATCTCGTGATGTGGGACAATCGCTGCACTATGCATCGTGGCACTGACTTCGATGACCTGCGCTGGGTGCGCGATATGCATCGCGCCACCGTCTCGGATATTGCCAACACGTGCGAGCAGGAGGGCATCACCATCCCGCCAGCAGCAACCGAATCTGCTCACTTCTGAGCGGTGGGAGCCGCCGGAGGCAGGACGCTATTCTCTTGTGGTAAGAAGAGGCACCGCCCATCAACGTGCAAACCGGCGCGCAGACGACACGAGCGTTCATCCAACGCCACGGTGCTCGGGGTATAGCACTCGTCTTTGTACAGCACGCCGTTTTTGCGTTGGCAGCGCTCTTCCGGCGTTTTCGGCTCTGCGGCTTGTCGTTTCATTTCTTTCTTGAAGTCGCGCTGCCATTCTTTGACCTTCTGCTGTGGGGAACACCCTGCCCCGCTCACGAGCGCGACGACGACAAGGAGAGATGCTAGCCATCTCCCGACGGTCTCGTCCAAGTTGCTTCGCTTACGCGTCATAGCCGCCCTCCCCTCCGCTTGCCCCAGAGAAACCTTTCCCTCGTCAATAGCATCTGGAAAGGCAGACATTACCGACACAGGAGACTGATGATGGACGTGAACTGGTGGCATCTTGGTACTTCGATCCTGCAATTATGTATCGCCTACGCATTGTTGTTTTCGGCGGCAATAGACAAGGCGCACCTCATCTCGGCAGTGGTTCCTTCACGCAAGAACAAACAGTAGGAGTCCTCGCCCCTACGCGTGCCACGGCTCGACCAAAATCTTGGCATGCTGCTCTGGAGAAGCGAGATCAACAAAAGCTTGGGCGACGCCTTCTACGCCAACTTTTCCAGTAATGAGCGGATCGGTAGGAATCTTTCCTTCGGCAATGTTGCGCAACGTCTGTGCAAATTCGTCGCGCGTGTAGCCAAGAACGAATTGGAGATTCAGCTCTTTGTTGATGCCGAGCATCGGCTCGATAGCATCCTTCTCCATACACACGCCAACGACCACGATGCGAGCGGCTTGCGGTGCTGCGGCCATGATTTGGTCGATCACACCAGGAACGCCAACGCACTCGAAAATCAGCGCTGGCCGTAAAGCTGGGCCAGTCGCCCACGGTGCGGCTTGCGGCGCACGG
>SYOC01000165.1 GCA_005804965.1 Pseudomonadota bacterium | reverse complement strand
TCCGCATCCACTGGACTGGCATCGATAGCGGGGCTGCCACTGACCAAGGCATGAGTGAGAGTTGGGCCGCCATTGTCGGCTAAGGTCGTATCCAAAATATCGGTCAAGGTAGTGGGATCGCTGCCATCCGAGGTAGCGGTGAGGTCGGTCGCGCCAGGAGTAAAACTGTAGAAGGCTTGAGCGTCCGTCTGTCCATTGTGACCGAAGAGGTTGAAGTTGTCGGCGGTGATTGTGTCGTAGCTGTACACCTCCGCCCCGCTGCCTGCGGCGGTGTTGCCCGCGATGAGGGTTCGGCTCAGGACGACCGTGCTGTAGGCAAGGTAGAAGCCATTGAACACCCCACTGCCACGGTTGGCACGATTACCCGTGATCGTGCTGTGGCTCAGAGTGACTGTGCTGTAGAAGTCATTGTCCACCCCACCGCCGCCGCCGTAGATGGCGCTATTACCTGTGATCGTACTATGGCTCAGGGTGGCCGTGCTGTGATAATTGGACACCCCACCACCGCCACGGTTGGCACGATTCCCCGTGATCGTGCTGTCAGTCAGAGTCAGGGTGCCACGATTGTACACCCCACCACCAAAGCCGTCGTACGCCCCACCACCGGAGCCATCAGTCACCCCCCCACTCACCGTAGTCTCTTGCAGGGTCAGATTGCCACCGCTGCCAATAGCGAAAATGCGAAAGGCACTTACGCTGGAGCGCGTAATGGTGCTGCCGTTGCCGTCAATAGTGATATTCGTAGAAATCACGGGCAGCCCGGTCGGCCCGTAGGTTGAATTGTTGACGCTGGTCAACGTATGAGTGCTGTTGGTAGGCAAATTGATCGTGTCCGCCCCGCTGCCCGCCGTGCAGCCGCCGGTCGCGGTATTCGTGTTCGCGGCGGTAATGGCGTCAATCAGTGAGCAACCGCCGACGACGTTGATGGTCGCGGCGATAGCTTGTCCCTGGCCCAAAGCTAACAACAACGCCGCTCCCGCCAGCGACGGCGCGAATTGTCGTTGCAAGAGCTGCCGAGTGCGACGCGGCAAGGCGCGGAGCTGTTGATAATGCGCTGTAAATTTCGGCAGTAGTTCCTGTTTGCGACGCAACAGCTCGCGCACCAGCCACGGGGCGTGCTTGGCGGTGGCTGCCACCTGCGCGTGCCAGGCACCGCGAAGCGAGCGAGGATGTGGAGTAGGTTTGAGGTGTGGGGACATGAGGGGGTCTCCTTATTTCTATTTGAGGATTTTGTTGGCTTGGCCGGATCGATCCGAGCCGCGACCGTCCTCTGTCTTCGTAGGGGCGGCCCTGCGTGGCCGCCCAGCAAAAGGGCACCCACATAGGGGTGCCCCTACAAGACAAGACGAAACTGCACCACTACCTGCCGAAGCGCACGGCGCAGTGTCAAAGTACCGACACGAGGGAAAGGTCAGACGGGGAAACGGAAGGTTAGAAAAGCGAAACTTGCTTGCTTGCTTGCTTGCTTGCGCAATTGTCGCGCCATCACCGAGGCGGGCATAGCGCCTGATATAGGCGGAGGAGACGAGGAAAATGGAAGATGAACAATGACCGACATAGAGGACCGCGATTCATCACCAGAAAACATGTACAAACGCGGTCCTTGGCACCGGATAGAGAGAATTTTGTCAAGAGAAAAGACGAGGAACGGATGGAACAGACGATAGGATTCCTCGTCGCGGAGTTTACCCCTTCACTGCGTTCAGGGCAGGCTCTGAGCTAGAACACAGATTCTTCGCTTCGCTCAGAATGACATGAGCGAAGGGCTTGGAATGACAACCCGAGGGTGGAGGCTGGATTCCGGGTCGCGGCCTACGACCTCGCCCGGAATGACGAGTGCGGCAGATCGTCAGTCCCGCGCAGGCGGGAATCCAGGTTTTTGCCCCCTGGATTCCGGGTCTCGTATAGCTCGCCGGGAATGACTATGACAGAGGAAATTCGGAGGGGCGCTTCGCGAAGCGCCCCTACACGGGCAGACACAATGCCGCCCCTGCCTTTTCAGATAAATGTCAAAGGTCGTCTATTTGATCGCGATCGGGTTCACCGCTGATCCACAGCCGTAGACCAACTTGAGCGGCGCACCGGCGAAGAGGAATGTGTACTGCTTATCTTTGTCGCAATCTTCAGCCAGATCTTTGAGCCACACGATCTCGTTGAAGATCACGCCAAGATTACACAACAACGCCGAGTGGAGCACGCCAAGCCCGCCGAGTTCGTGGTTGAAGCCTTGTTCACAGCCGACGTTGTCGGCGCTGATCGAGGGGATCTCCATTTCATGGAACCATTCCACCAGTTCCTTGCTGTATTGCAGGCCAGGCTCATCGAACTCCCCGTCTGGGAAGAATGCTTGCTGCCCTTCTTCGTAAAAACGGTTGAGCCAGCCGGTGTGCAGGACGATAATGTCATGCTTCTCGATAGTGACGCCCTGGTGTTTGGCCGCGCCTAACAAATCGTCAAGCGTCACGCCTTCGCCACGGTCAAGATGCTTTTTGCCTTTATAACGAGCTGCGTCGATCAGCACGCCGCGCCCGATGACGCCATGATTGGCGATAGGCTCGATGGAACATTTTTGCAGACCGCCGATCGTGCTCTTGGGATCGTGACCATTGTAGAGTTTGTCGCCGTACCACGCATGCCCGAGCGCGTCATACTGCGTAGTGCCTTGCGGATACATGACGATCACATCGTCGGAATACTTGAGCCCACCGGGCATCGGCTGCGAGCGTCCGCTGATGTAGAAACCTTCGTCGTGGGTGAGCGTATGAATCGGTTGTGCGCGGATGGGATGCAGCGGGTCGCCCTGTGGCCGCGCCACCGGCACGCCGAGCATGAAGGTTTTGCCTTGTTGTACGGCCTTCACCCCGCGCAGGACTTCGGCGTTGGTGAGAAAGTTCAATGCACCGATCTCGTCATCGGCACCCCAACGCCCCCAGTTTTTCGGGGCATCTTTCAGTAGGTCGGTAAACTGTACGGACTTGTTCGCCATAGTGTTCCTCCTCTTTCTAGAGCAATCAAAAGTGGCCCCTGTACTATCAGCCGAGGCGGCTCTCGGCAACTTCCGCGCTGGGAAGCTTTCGCTCGCCCCCACATCTCCCTCATTCGCAAGAGAGATATGGGCTTCGTCTCGGCTCAAGTATCGGAGTTTGTGAAGGTCTCGAAAGGAAGGAAGATGCCTGCTCACGCCGCCATAAAGGCCGGCGGGGCCGCAGGCTCGCTATCGAAGAGCGGCTCAGGGCCGAGTTTGCGTAGCTCGGGCATGACTTCTTTAGCGAAGAGCTGCATGCTGGCGCGGGCATCGGCATAAGGCATGCCGCCGAACTTGAAGGCATTGATTGAGGCGCAGCAGTGGGACTGCTCGTAGATACGGGAGATCTTGTCGTAACACTGCTGCGGAGTGCCGTACACCTGCAAGTCCATGAAGAAGTCCGTCAACCCATCGGCACCTTCGGCTTGCAGCTTGGCGGCCACGTCGGCGTAGTATTCGTACCCTGTGGTCTTGGCGAAATGGGCTCCGTTCATCTCGTAGTGCTTGACGACTTCGCGCCAATATCCGCCAATGTACTTCGCCGCGAGATCTTTGGCCTTCCCTGCGTCGTGATGACACACCGTATACGAGGTGATGATGGGCTTGGGGGGCGTAGTTCCGTGAGTATCACGAAAGATCTTCTCATAGACTTTGAGGTCCTGAATATGCACCTCCCAGGGCTTCTGCGGAATGATCAACACGCCGACACCAAGCTTCGCCATGATGGGGGCGGAACTCGGAGAGATCGACGGAGCGTAGATGCGGTTGCGGAAACTCTTGAACGGTTCGGGGCGAATCCGCGCTTTGATCTGTTTGATGACCTTACCGTCGTATTCCACGTACCCTTGTTCGAGACCCTGCATCACCGCCTGCGCGGTTTCAATCATGCGCTCGGTCGATTCGCTCATGTTGAGCTGGAGGCCTTCGAATTCGATCCGCGAGAGGCCCCGGCCAAAGCCAAACAAGGCGCGACCATCAGACATGGCGTCGAGCATGGCCATGTTCTCGGCGATACGGATGGCAGGGTACCAGGGCATGACCACGACCATGGAGCCGACTTTGATCTTCGAATTATAGCCGGCCATGTACGAGAGGAACTGGGTGATATTGGGGTTCATGATGTAGTCGGTGAAGTGGTGCTCGATGCCCCACACCGACTGAAAGCCAATATCGGCGCATTCTTTAGCGATGGCCATGTCTTCCTGATAAATCTGGTAATCTGGCACCGCCTGATTGGGATTCTGAAAAATCGCCGTATGTCCTACATGCATGGCTGTGTCCTTCCCCCTGGTTTACGCTCCATAAAAAAGGTGAGGATGCGGCATCCCGCGTCCTCACCTGATAGTGGTCTGCTCGACTTTGCTACGCCGCTGCCTTCGTCCCACCCATAAGCTGATGGGCTTCCAGCAACCATTGAACGCTGGACACCTCATCTTGCACCAGCGAACGGAGCAATTCTTTGGTCTGTTGGTCGTCTTGGATCTGGTCAATCACATCAGTGATGAAACTCAGAGCCTTGGGCAAATCCTGAACCTGATTGGCCACGTATTGCAGCTTCTCAGCGTCGCTCTTGTCTTGGGCAGCATAAACGCCCATTTCTTTCGTGCGCATCTCCGTGGGCACGGTGCATTGCGGGTTGCCACCCAACTCACGCAGGCGATTTTCCAGCAGTCTGGCATGATAGGCTTCCCGCTGCTGAATGACTCGCAAGCCACCTTTAACACATTCCTGGTTGCTGACTTCGTTCCAGCACCCGAGATATTCAGAGGCGAAGTTCTCCGCGCAACGATACTCATCCAACAGCGCGACGATCATCTCACGCTCGTTGGCGTGCGATTTGCCAAGTGCCATATATTTGCTGGCACCGTTCTGCAATTCGCGCATCTGCGCCTCAAACAAGTCGTCCGAGATCAGCCCTTTGCGATACGCTTTGAGCAATTGCCGAGTTTCGAAATCCACAGTCGCCATAATTGATATCCTTTCGGTACGGTTAATCTCAAGAGAGAGGGTTGGTGTTTACTGCGCGGGATTCAGCAGAGCGCAGGCTTCCTTAAACCATGTAATGCTGGACAGTTCGTCCTGCACCAACGAACGCAGCAGTTCCTTGCTTTGTTGATCTTCCTGAATCTGGTCGACCACGTCGGTAATGTATTTGAGAAGTTTCGTCGGGTCGGTGATGCGCGATGAGAGCACGAGCAACTTCTGTGCATCCGTCTTCTCAGCCGAGGCGTACAATCCGAGGTCTTGCTCGCGACGCTCTGCCGAGACCGTGCATTGCGGGATACCGCCTAATTCACGCAGCCGGGCTTCCAAGATCTGCGCATGGTAGGCTTCTCGTTGCTGCACGACACGCAGCCCACCGCGTGCGCAGGCTTGATCGCTCACGTCAATCCAGCAATTCAGGTATTCCGCAGCAAAGTTCTCCCGGCAGCGAAATTCGTCCAGCAATTGCATGATCATTTCCCGCTCGCTGCCGACCGGGTTGCCGTTGTAGGTATATTGAGCGTGCCCGTTCTGCCCGCCCTTCGTCAGCTCCGTCATCTGCGCCTCAAAAAGCTCATCCGAAATGAACCCTTTGCGATAGGCCTTGAGTAGCTGTTTCACCTCAAAATCAGTTGTCGCCATAGCGATCTCCTTTCTTCTCCTTATCTTGTCCTAGGAAATAACGTCCTGGGAGTATTTTGTTTGTGCAAGAAGGTCCTCTATATTTTCATCAACAATTCAATCAGCGTTTCGCACTCTTCCGGCGTAAGCTTCACATTATGGCCGATGATCTTCGCGTCTGCCTGCGCATGGAGGTGACGCCCCTTTTCGGTCAGCGAGATATGCACGATGCGTTGATCGTCTACTTGCCGTTCTTTACGGACGAGGCCTTTGTCTACCATCTTGTTGAGGATGCGAGAAACGTTGGGGCTATCGTCAAGTAAGACCTCACGCAATTGGTTGACCGTCATTTTCTCTACTGCTGCGGCATCCAGAAAATGGATGACGCTCAACTGTTCCCGACTGATACCAAACTCTTTCAGTGCACGCTCAACAAAATTGGCGATGTCCTGGGCCGTACATCCCACCAGTACCGCGGCTTTGTCGCGGACGGGAAAGTCCGAGTCGTAGACCTTTTGTTTATTTGCCACAATGTCTTGGTCGAACGAGAAGTGCGCGTTCTTTTATCTTCCTAGGAAATATAAGCCTGGGATTAGGTACTGACTTTCGCGCAAACTGTCAAGGCCTCGAGATGAAGACAAAAAAATCGCAGCCGTCTAGAATCGCTGTGCTGATTTCCTGAAGGAGTGTACTTGATGACCAGTCAATCAACCCGTCCCATCACTATTGCAGCCATGCGAGAAAAACAAAGTCGCATCATGACCGAAGAAGGCATACGCCGCGCCCTTACCTTTCACCCCCAGCCGACAGATGTCATCATCACCCCGTATGCCAAATCTGGCACGACCTGGGTGCAGCAAATCGTGCACGGGCTACGCACGCGCGGCGACATGGACTTTTCTGAAATTACTGAGGTGGTCCCCTGGATCGAAATGGCGCATGACTTGGGCATGGATCTGACGAAACCCCAGAAAGCCCAACCGCGTGCGTTTAAGAGTCACCTCAGTTGGGACCTTGTCCCCAAAGGCGCGCGCTATATCTACGTCGTCCGCGACCCCAAAGACGTCTTGGTGTCGATGTACCATTTTCTGGAAGGTTGGTTTTTCGAATCCGGCGCAATTACGATTGCTGAATTCGCCCGCGCCCAGTTCCTCGCTCCAAAGCGGCCCCATACCTATTGGGCACATGTGCGCTCGTGGTGGCCGCATCGCCACGATCCTGAAGTCTTGTTCCTCTGCTACGAAAATATGAAGCAGGATTTGCCGGGCACGGTGCGGCGCATCGCTGCGTTTATTGAGTGCGCCTTAGACAATGAATTGTTCGAGATCGTGGTGCGACAGGCTTCGCTCGATTTCATGCAAGCCCACAAGCACCACTTCGACGATCACCTGATTCGTGAGGCCCGCGACGTAGTGTGCGGCCTACCGCCGGGTGGAGACTCGTCGAAGGTAAGAACCGGCAATGTTGGCGATCACACTCGCGAACTGCCCGAAGATATTGTGATGGAATTAGACCGCATCTGGCATGAGGAGATTGAGGTACACTTGGGGTTCTCCTCTTACGCCGCACTGCGTGCCGCGCTAGGTCGCTAAGACATCGGAGACGCCTCGGTGAGGCGTCTCCGCAGACAAGCCATTAGGCGCTCTTCTTCCCCCAGCGATCCCAATACAACACTTCTTCAACCGGTTTCCGTTTGGTCTTCCCTAGCGAGCCGCGTGGATAGCCCATCGGCAGCATCGCGGAGATTTCCATATTCTCGGGGACACCAAGCTTCTGTTTCAACTCCTCTTCAAAGAAGCAATGTGTGGTCGTGAGTGTCGCGCCGACGCCAAACGCTCGGCACGCCAGCAGGATGTTTTGCACGGCAGGATAAATTGAGCCATGCACAGTAGCCTGACTAGCACGGGGATTGGCCGCCCCCCACGGTGGATATTCTTTGACCGCACAAGCGAGTAACAACACCGGCGCTTCGTGCATGTGCTCGCTCAGGTGCATAGATGCTTTCATAGCACGTTGCCGATCCGGTGGTAATTCGCTCAGCGGCGGAGCACCCGCCCGCATTTTCTTTTGCGTTTCCAGATAGCGGTCGCGAATGAACTTCTTCATTTCAGCATCGCGCACGAGGATAAAGCCCCAATCTTGGCGATTGCCGCCGCTTGGCGCATGAATACCAGCATCGACAATTTTTCTCAGAGTCTCCTCAGGAATCGGGTCAGGCTTGAGGCGGCGAATGGAGCGCAAGGAATAGATCGTCTCGAACAAACCCGGGTCGGCGCTGGCCGCTTTCTGCTCAGCTGCGTCAGCCGAGAACGGCAACCCAAGTGCTGCCGCGCCGGCGACACCAAGCCCCAACTCCTGCAAGAATGCTCGTCGTGAGACGTGTTCTGCTTCCTGTTTTACCACGGGTGTCTTCTGCCGTTTCATAGCGTCTCCTTTTTTTTGAATCGTGGGACAAGCATGCCATTCCCAGCGGTTTCCCACACCACGGTTACGGGCATGCCGATGCGAATCTCCTCCGGTGGAACATCAACCAGATTGCTGACCAGCCGCGCGTGATCGCACGCAGGAAAATCCACGACAACAAGGTTGTAGGGGAGTTTGCCCTTCATTGCCGGATGGGCTGGATGATGAACAATAGAAAAGCTGAACACCTCACCGGTCTCCGGCGCGGCGATCCATTCGGAATCAAAGGAGCGACAGTGCGGACACACCGGCGTTGGAGGATGGCGAAAGCGACGGCACGCGGCACAGCGTTGAAAACGTAGTTCACGTTGCTGGCAGTAATCCCAAAACGGTCGGTCTTCAGTCGTGGGCTGCGGCCCGGGAATTTCCTCAGGGAGATAGGCCATCGTCACACTCCAAGAATCGCGGCACTTAGCGGCGACGCACTAAGCCCTGCCGTCACTAAACAGACTTCGGCATTGGCAATTTGCGAAGTCGATTCGCCACGCAACTGCCGCGTGCCTTCAACCACCAAATTGAGACCGTGAATATACGCCTCCGACAAATGCCCACCAGAGGTATTCATCGGCAAGGTGCCGTGTGGCCAACGGATATTCCCTGCGGCGACAAACGGCCCAGCTTCCCCGCGTCCGCAAAAGCCGAAATTCTCTAGCGTCATCAGCACGAGACCAGTGAAATGATCGTAGATTTGCACGGTATCAACATCAGCCGGCGTCACCCCGGCTTTTTCGTATACGCGCTTGGCCAGTGTCTTCCCATTGCCGGCACCATATTCATCGACCGGCATATTGTGACCACCAAGCGCACCGTCGCCCCAACCGGGATTGCCACCTTGGGCAGCTGCAAGAATGCGGATCGGCTTTTTCTTGAGATCACGTGCTCGTTCCTGCGTGGTCACAATCACCGCACAGGCACCGTCGTTCTCTAAACAACAGTCATAGAGCCGCAGCGGTGAAGCAATGATGCGTGAAGTTAAATAATCTTCCATCGTCAGCGGACGCCCGCCCATGACGGCACGCGGGTTGCGGTGGGCGTTCTCACGGCAAGCGAGCGCCACCTCGCCAAAGTGTTCTGGCTTGGCCCCGAACTCGTAGATGTAACGCTGCACCAGCGGCGCGACCATGAACGGCGGGGCAAACATACCAAACGGGGTCATGAAATTCAGGTGCGGTAACTCGTTATACCCACCGGCTTGTCCGTAACGATGCCCCTCGCCCTGACACAAGGAACGAAACACTGCCACGTATTGCGCCTGCCCGGATTCCACCGCCGCCGCCGCATGGGCAATCGCACCACAGGCACCTGAGCCGCCACCACCCCACACCATCGAGGCAAAACTGAGTTGCGGAAGCCCCAGCGCTTGTTGCATCAGCCACGGCACGCTGGAATCGTTTGAGTACGAGGCTACGCCATCGATCTGTTCGACAGCGAGACCGGCATCGTTGGCCGCCTTCAACACGGCCTCACACGCCAAACTCCACTCACCCCGATAGGCCTGCTGCCCCCATTTCGTGTAGAGGGTCTCTCCGACCCCAACGATGCATGCCTGTCGCCTCGCGTCGCTCATGAAGCTGATTCTCCTTGCCCTACTCCCCACTGCTACATGAAGGGAGAGCAGATCTCTGTCTCGCTTTTCCGTCCAGTAACACTGTAGAAGAAGGCCAGCTTACAGCATCGCGTCCCACCCTTTCCAATAAAGCTCGGCGGTGCAACGCACCTCTTTGAGAAATTCTTGTCGGTCGCGATCCGTGCTGAGCAACGTCTCCACCAACTTACGACCGGTCTGCGCGTGTTCACGGTCTGCTTCAATGTGACCGGAGAAAAAGCGCAACGCTTCCGAGCTTATGCCATAGTGTTTTTGTAATCCGTCTAGCATTTTTTCGCAGGCAACAGAAAAGCCGCCCTCCAGCACGCCTAACGCACCCGAATATTTCACTTTGTTCGTCACGAGCAGCCAGAAGTACGCGTTCATGGCGCGAGCCGACGACGACGCGCTCGATTCTTCCAGCTCTTTCCTCGGCAAGCCTAGCCCCTTTTCCCAAAACTCATACAACAATGCCGCATGGCCGCCGGTGTGGGTGTGCAGGCCCATGGCTTCCTCGGCGAAGTTGTCTGCCATCAGTTCCGCACCCTGGGCGTCCAGTTTGATCATGTTGATGTAGCCGCTCGCGATGTACGGGCCAGAATCTCTGACCGTCATCTCGTAGTGTTCGATGGCGAATTGCTTGATCTGCTGCTTGGTCGCCTTGCCCTCTTGCACCAATTGCACCAATGAATGGCGGCCAATGTTGAACTCATCAGCGATCCGTTCAACTCCCTGCCAGAACGCTTGCATATCCATACGTAACCCTCCTTACTCGGTCAATGTGCTGTTCAAAAGAGGAAGCTGGCAGGAGCACACCCCTGCCAGGCTGGCACCCTAACGGAAATGTGGCATGACATGTTTAGCAAAGCGCTCCAGCGAGGGCATCACATGCTTGTGAGGCATCCCACCTTGCGCCACTTCGAGGATTAAATAGTTCGTGTCGTAAAATTCTTGCGCCCATTTGATGCGGGCCACGAGATTTTCTGGATCGCCAATCAGAATCAGATTGCGCTTGTCGAGTTCCGGGTAAGTTACCCCAGCAAAGACCTTCGCCACACCCCCTTGGTAGGAGGCAAAGGCCTGAGAGGTGTGCGGGCTGCGTTGATCCAGCCCGCCGAAGAACTTGTAGTAGTTGAGCACATAGCTGCCGCCGTTGCGGTGTGCCTCTTCGTTGCTTTCGCCGCAGTACATCTGAAAAACGCCGGCAACATCGCGCGTGGTGGGATCATGGCCAGCCTCTTGTAGCGCCTGACGATAGAGTTGAATGTTCTTCCGCACCCGCTCCTCAGCCGGCACGAAGAAGGCGGTACCGAGATGAAATCCCTGCTGTCCGGCCCAAGTGCAACTTTCCGCCGTGAGCACGCCGGAAGCATAGATGGGCGGATACGGTTGCTGCAATGGTTTGGGGAAAAAGGTGTAGTCGCGCAGCTTCCAGAATTTCCCTTCATGCGAGAATGGACCTGGTGAAGTCCACGCTTTCACGATGACGTCAGTTCCCTCGTGGTAACGTTCGTGATTTTCATCTTCGTTCACGCCAAAGACTTGATGAGAGTATTTGAGAAAGCCCCGGCCAATACCATACTCCAGCCGACCATTGCTCAGCACATCGAGCATGGCATATTCCTCGGCGAGACGAATCGGATGATTCAGTGGGATGAGCGAGACTCCCGTCCCGAGGCGGATACGCTTGGTGCGAGCAGCCGCAGCCATCGCGATGACGGGCGGGGACCCAAACGAATAGCCGGAGTAGTGATGCTCACCAAACCAGACGGAATCAAATCCCAGCTCTTCTTCGAGCTGAACCTGCTCCAAGATCAAGTTGTAGTATTGCGAGGCCGTGCCATGCACTTCAGGGTAGTAATCCGTGTTGTAGAGAATGCCGAATTTCATAGAGATGGTGTCTCGCAAAAAATTTGATTGAGCGCTTGCTCAAAGCCCTCATACATAGCACGGTCCCTCTGGTCAAGGTCGTTCGGGGTGACACTCGCACTCTCCCCTTCCCAGCGGTGGCTACGCTCCTAGACTGCACACTACAAGCTCATCACATACCGCACTAACGTGCGCACTCCAAAGCCAACGCCACCTTTGCTTATGTAGGGTCCGTCCTTTTCCGCAAAAGCAGGACCAGCGATGTCAAAATGTGCCCAAGGAACACCGCCAACGAACTCTTGCAGAAAGAGCGCAGCAGCGATGGCACCAGCGTTGCCACTGCCAGTGTTTTTAATATCCGCGACAGAACTCTTGATATCGTCTTTGTACTCTTTCACCAGAGGCAGCCGCCACAGCGGCTCGCCGGTTTCACGGCCACAGCGCAGCAGGGCTTCGGCTAGCTCGTCGTTGTTCGAGAAGAGTCCGGCAATTTGTCCGCCCAAGGCCACGACGCAGGCACCAGTCAGCGTCGCCAAGTCGATAATCACGTCAGGCTTTTCATCTACGGCGGCAAGCAAGGCATCAGCAAGAATGAGGCGACCTTCGGCATCGGCGTTAAGCACTTCCACGGTTTTGCCATTGCGATAGCGTATAATATCGCCTGGCCGCTGCGCTGTGCCGCTCGGCATATTTTCAGTTGCTGGGACATACCCTGTCACTTGCACCTGGGGCTTGAGCTGCGCGAGCACTTGCATGACTCCAAGTACAGTCGCACCGCCGGACATATCGAGTTTCATCGTCTCCATCGACTTGGGAGGCTTCAACGAGAGACCGCCGGAATCGAAGGTCAACCCTTTTCCCACCAACGCGACTTTTTTCTTGGCTTTGCCACTCGGTTTATACAGCAGCTTAATGAAACGCGCTTCCTCAATGCTGCCTTGGGCCACGGCCAACAAACCGCTCATTTTCGCGGCTTTTAACTGCTGTGGCTTGAGGATCTCGCTCTTCAACTTTCCTTGGCGAGCAATCTGTACAGCTTGCGCAGCAAGATAGGAAGGCGTGGACACCGACGCCGGTTCGTTAATCAAGTCGCGGGCCAGCAGCACCCCAGGAACAGTCTTGCTAACGGCATCAAGTGCAGCCGTCAGCGCTGGAGTCTTGCGCAGTTCCGGCCCGGCGAACGTCAGGGTCTTCACGGCGAGCTTGCCGTTTTTTTCCGACTTGTAGCGGTCGAACCCATAGCTCGACAGCAGTATCCCCTCGGCAACGATCGGCAGCGACGCTACAGCTTCGCTCGCGTTGTCAACAAACCACGCGAGGCTACTCGCGCCTTGATGCCGCGCTTCTTTCTGGATTTTTCCGCCAGCGCGTCGCCAGGTTTCGCTCTCGGCGCGCACAGGGTTGCCTACGCCGAACAACAGTACCATTGCACTCGGCAAGCGTCCGTAGGTGTGGAGCAGAAGCGATTCTCCTTCTTTGCCGGTGAATTTCACCCGCGCAATCTGGGCTTGGAGAACGCCACCCAGAGCAGCATCAAGCGCTTGTACGTTTGCTCCCATCTGTTCGCCTTGCGGCAGCGGTACGACAAGCAAATCCGTAGCGATGGCAGTCAGCGATTGTTGTTGTACGCGAATATCCATGAACACAATCCTCACTCAGTCAGGTTTTGGCAGAGCAACCGGCAAATGGACAAACAGAATCTTAGGGGGGATGTGGGCGAAAAACCGGAGGAACGGACGTCCCTCCGGTGAGAAGGGAAAAGCACTTTCTCTTACGAAGCTGCAGGAGCAGCAGCAGCGGCAGCCGCCTGAGCCTTGATGGTACGTGCTAATACACGCGATTGACGCTTGAGGGTACGGATACCACGCCGAATCTGTTGCACTTCGTCGTAGGCTTGGCGACTCAAGGCGTCGTCGCGTTTGGCTTTGAGAGTTCGAATGCGTTGTTTGACTGCGGTCTTTTGTTCAGCCGACATCGTTTGTTCCTTACCTTCTTTATTGGACGGTCCACACGTCGCCGCTTCTGAGCAGCTTGTCGATATCGCCATCGCCAGACTTCGCCATCGCATCTTGAATCTGGCTGTTCATCGCAGCATCGAACGTGACTTTATTTGTGGCGCGGATGACACCAAGCGGCATCGGAAATGCCGGTTGAGCCAGACGGCTCAACATGAAACCCAGGACAGGATCGTTTTCATCGTGCACCAGTAGATCATCGGCAGTGATGCCGTTTCCGAGCGTCACGACTTCCGGACTCATCCCTCTCAGGCGAATCCCGCGATCTTTGTTCTTGCCGAAGATCATCGGTTTGCCATTTTCCAACAAGAGCTGGGTGTCGGATTTCAGTTCCCGGTCGGTCAGGGAAGCAAAGGCTCCATCGTTAAACACGTTGCAATTTTGCAAGATTTCCACAAAGGCCGCTCCGCGATGGTTGGCTGCACGGGTCAGAATATCTTGCTGATGTTTGGCTTCGACGTCGATCGTGCGAGCGATAAACGAAGCATCAACGCCGAGCGCGAACAGGAGTGGATTCACCGGATGATCGGCGGAGCCGGCTGGTGTGGACTTCGTCACCTTTCCGAGTTCTGACGTGGGCGAATACTGTCCTTTGGTCAAACCATAGATCCGGTTGTTGAACAGCAGGATCTTGAGATCCACATTCCGTCGCAGAGCGTGCAGGAGATGGTTGCCGCCGATGCTGAGGCCATCACCATCGCCAGTGACCACCCACACCGACAGGTCCGGACGCGAGACTTTGAGCCCGGTGGCACTCGCCGGCGCACGCCCATGAATGGTGTGGAAACCATATGTATTCATGTAATAGGGGAAGCGGCTGGAGCAGCCGATGCCGGAGATGAACACCGTGTTTTCACGCGACACGCCGATCTCGGGCATGATCTTTTGCACTTGGGCAAGGATGGAGTAGTCTCCGCATCCTGGACACCAGCGGACATCCTGGTCGGAGACGAAATCTTTCCGGGTCAGTTTCTGTGCAGCGTTCGTAGCCATACCATTATTCCTCAAGCATGCGCGAAATCCGCGCGGTTATTTCCGAGACTTTGAACGGACGGCCCTGGATCTTGTTCAACCCGACAGCATCCACGAGGTACTCGGCACGCAGCACGCGCAAGAGTTGCCCCATGTTCATCTCCGGCACTAAGATTTTCTCAAACCGAGAGAGGATGTCACCAAGGTCTGCCGGTAGCGGGTTCAAATGGCGCAAGTGGATGTGCGACACCGACTTCCCTTGCTCTTGAAAGCCTTTGACAGCAGCCGTGATCGAACCGTAAGTGCTTCCCCATCCGATGATCAGCAGCTTCCCACTCTCGGGGCCATTGATCTTGGTCGGAGGAATATCCTGGGTAATCTTCGCCATCTTGCGATAGCGGACACGTACCATTTGCTCGTGGTTCGAGGGCGCGTAGCTGATATTGCCAGTGAGGTAATCTTTTTCGAGACCACCAACCCGATGCTCAAGCCCGGGAGTGCCAGGGCGCACCCACGGTCGCGCGAGCGTGTCTTCGTCCCGCAGGTAGGGGAAGAAGCCTTGCGGATCAGTGCGGAATTCGACGTTCACTTCCGGCAAATCAGCAGACGAAGGCAGGAGCCACGGCTCAGAAGCATTGGCCAAGTAGCCGTCGGTCAGCAAAATGACCGGCGTCATATACTTCACCGCGATGCGCACGGCTTCGTAAGCAGCGAAGAAACAGTCAGCAGGCGACGAAGCAGCAATCACCGGCAGCGGCGCTTCACCATGCCGACCGTAGAGCGCTTGCAGCAAGTCAGATTGTTCGGGTTTCGTCGGCATGCCGGTGCTCGGTCCCGAACGCTGGATATTGGTAATGATGAGGGGCAATTCCACCACCGCCGCCAAACCAATGGTTTCAGCTTTGAGGTTCATGCCCGGGCCAGAGGTAGTCGTAATGGCGATAGAACCACCAAAGGCAGCCCCCAAGGCCGACCCGATCCCGGCGATCTCGTCTTCGGCCTGAAATGTGTACACGTTAAAATTCTTCAAGGTCGAAAGATCGTGCAACACATCGCTGGCCGGAGTGATGGGATAGCTGCCAAGAAAAAGCGGCAAGCCAGCTTTCTTCGCAGCCGCCACAAAGCCAATCGCGGTGGCGGTGTTCCCGGTGATATTGCGATAAAGGCCGGGAGCAATCTTTGCGGGCTTGATGTCATACGAGGAAGCAAAGAGTTCCGTGTTCTCGCCGAGGTTGTACCCAGCCTTGAGCGCGAGAGTATTAGCTTCCAGAACTTCAGTGTTTTTCTTGAACCGCTCCGTGATCCATTTGACCGTGGGCTCAATCGGGCGGTTGTACAGCCACGAGACCACGCCGAGAGCGAAGAAGTTGCGGCAACGCATGACCGACCGATTCGGCAGGTTCATGTCCTTTAAGGCCAAGGTGGTCATTTTAGTGATCTCGACTGGATAGAGCTGATATTTGTCGAGCGAGCCATCGTCGAGCGGGCTCTTAGCGTACTGCGCCTTCTTCAGGTTCGGTTCGTTGAACTCGGCTTTATCGAGGATGAGGAGGCCGTTTTGTTTTAAGTCAGCCAAGTTGGTCTTAAGGGCTGCCGGGTTCATGACCACCAACGCGTCGAGGTCATCACCAGGGGTGTACACACTTTGGCTGCTAAAATTCACCTGGAAGGCACTGACCCCATACAGGGTGCCAGTAGGGGCACGAATTTCAGCGGGAAAGTCCGGCAACGTACCGATCTCATTCCCAGCGAACACTGACTCATTGGTAAATTGCATTCCGGTGACTTGCATGCCATCGCCGGAATCGCCAGCAAAGCGGATAACGACATTATCCCGCTCGACAACAGGTTTTGGTGGGAGGACTCCCACCGGGCTTGTAGCCATTCAACTCCCTCCTAACACATACATTAGTGAGCAAAAGAAATGTGAAGCTGCCGACATGGGACCATACGCTAGGTTCCCCATAAAGACAAGCGGTTTTCCTTACCTTTTTGCCTCAGTCGCTGCGGCTTTCCTAAAAAAAGCGCAAAGAAATCGGCAAGATTGACCAGAATCGTTCACGGGTCCACCACAATGCTTCCGCCTGTCCACGCGGGGTGAGACGTAAACGTGACGGAAGCCGCCACCACGATGACGCTTGCGGAAAGCGGAGGATCGCCACCGGTGCATCCGCAGGCACGCCAGCGCGGCGTTTCGCTTCAGCCAGTGCCGACTCGACACCGCCCAAGGCATCAACCAAACCACGAGACCACGCTTGCCGCCCGCTCCAAACCCGACCCTGCGCACTGGCTTCGGCGGCATCGAACGTTAAGGAGCGACCAGTGGCTACCTTTTCAACAAAATCTCGATAGAAGGACTGAATCTCGAAATCGACGCGCTCCTGCTCTGCTGGTGCGAAGGCCACATAATCGGAGAACAGTGCTGCGCGTTTGCCACGTGTGAGAATTTCCTTACTCACGCCGAAGGTCGCATACAAATCGCGCAACACGGCTTTTCCCGCAATCACGCCAATCGAACCGGTGACCGTACCTTCTTCAGCAAACACCATGTCGCCAGCGAGCGCCAAGTAATACCCGCCTGACGCAGCGACATCACCCATCGAGATAATCACCGTCTTGTGTTCACGCGTCTGTTGCAACTCGCGCCACATGAGGTCAGAGGCCAGCCCTGAGCCACCAGGACTCGCCACACGCACGACAATAGCTGCAACAGCAGTATCTTCCCGCGCCTGGCGCAGATCACGGATAAAAGACGAAGAGCCGACCGCGCGTGGACCGTCCGGCCCATCCACCGTTTCTCCGCGCTTAATCGGACCATTCACGGTGAGGAGTGCGACGGTGCGAGGTTGGGTGCGTAAGGCGTGTCGGCGCAGCTCAAGAGCACGGCGCTGCCGATACGGTCCGGCTTCGATGACGTGTACCTCTCCGAAGCGCTTTTCCAGCATCCCCGATAGTTCATCTTCATATGCGACGTGATCGATCAGCCCGGCGGCCAGCGCTTCACGCGGCAAGAATAAACCTTGGTCAATCAGATGTCGGGCCTCGTCCTTACTTTTTTTCCGCTCGGTCGCGATGCCATCGATGACTTGATCGTACAAGTCGTCAAGCAGTCCATCCAACATCTCACGATGCGGGGTGGACATCGACTCGCGCGTGAACGGTTCACCGGCAGCTTTGTACTGTCCGGCTTGTGTGACTTGAGCCTGAATGCCGAGCTTATCAAGCGCCCCTTTGAAAAATGTCGCTTCCGCCGCCAAGCCGGTGATGGCCAAGTGTCCGGCTGGCGCAAGCACGACCGTGTCGGCGGCACTGGCCACGTAGTATTCGCGCGTGCTGGCCTCGGCGAGATACACGCAGACATGCTTCCCGGCCTGCCGCAACGCCAAGAGAGAACGACGCAACTCCTGAAGCCGCGCCCACCCGCTGTCAATATCGGCCAGCGTCAGGCACACCGCCTGCAAACGGGCATCTTCTCGCGCCCAACGCAGCAGCGATAAAATCGAGAAGAAGTCCGGCTCGGGCGCACGTAAAAACGCGGCGAGCGAAGGGGCTGATTCTTCAGGAAGCGAGCCACTGATCTCTAGACGCAATACGTCGTAAGGCGGGCGGCGGCCAGTCAGGCAGGCCAGACGCTCTTTGCCCCAGAGCCAGGAGCGAACGCCAGAACGAAAGAGGTGGTGTAACACAGAAAAAAGGGGTTACCGGATCTCGTTCGCCGGCAAGGCGACCATCGCAGCCTGGTGCTCAACGACGGCGGATGAAGCAAGCACCGGCGAGGTGGCCTCTTGACTGAGCTGCGCGGCACGCCGCACCAATTGCTGTTCTTTCCACGTCATGAGGCCACGGCGAATGAAATCCGGCTCAAGGTCCAAGGCATGGCACACGTTGACAAAGGAAAACGGCCAACTGTCGTCATCGGACACGAACCAGTTCTCGGCCTCTTGGCGCAGGTTGCGGCTGCGGTTGTCCTTGGCCCAGAGATATTTCTGGAAACAATCGACAGCATCTTCGAGGATGGCCGCCATCAGCCGTCGCTCCCCACACGCTTGCGAGCGCTGTCGCAGCGTCGCAAAGAATTGCGCTGGCAATAAAGTATCTGGCTGGAACAGTGCCGCCCCAGCATCGACAACAGATCGTTCTTTCATCGAAAAGCCTCACCCTTTCTGGGTCGAGGACGCGCCCTCGACCACACGACCCCACATTCCTGCGCGTCACGCGCCGCGCACCACCAATACCCGGAGGGTGTCATTCGTTCTGCTCTGCATAGAGTTCTAGCCATGTCATCTGGACAGCTTCGAGCTTGCCTTCACTCGATGCTTTTGGGTCATCGGCGAAATCCGGCAGCTCAGTAATCCAGCGATGAAGGTCAGTGAATCGCACGCTCAAAGGATCGACAGCGGAATGGGCCTCAAGCAATTGTTCAGCAATGTCCTCGACATTCTCCCAATACAATTTCATGCCCGTCTCCGTTGGTTAGGGTCATCATCATTCGGTTGGTTGTGTTAAATTTCGGACAAACGTTTGTGGCCAAGGGCATCTTGAATCGATGCATCCATAATGCGCTGGGCGAACGGAGTGGTCGCCTCACTCAACTTCTCGGTCACGTCGCGAATGAGGTTATAATCATCTCCTTCGTAGGCTCTTTTCAAGTCCTGCATAGCAGAACGGATAAAAATATCTTCCCCTGCAAGCAGGAAAGTCGCATTTTGCTGGAGCGCTTTATCGGTCGCGTTTAAGACCGTATCCGCCTCGGTGCGGGCTTCAATCAAGAGCCGCTTCGACACATCGTCTTCGGCAAAGTCGATCGATTCCTCTAAGAGGCGCTCAATTTCTTCGTCAGTCAGACCGTATGACGGCTTGACCTCGACGGAGCGTTCGCGCCCAGTACGGATGTCAGTTGCCGTCACGTTTAAGATGCCGTTCGCGTCGATCATGAATGTCATCTCAACGCGCGGAACCCCGGCGGGTTGCGGTTCGATAGGAATCTTGAACCTCGCCAAGCTACGGCAATCTTGCACTAACTCGCGTTCCCCTTGGAGGACGTGCACATCCACGGCGGTCTGATTGTCTACTGCAGTCGTGTACATTTCCTTCACACTGGTCGGAATCGTCGTGTTGCGCTCGATCAGTCGGCTCATGACGCCGCCCATGGTTTCGATGCCCAAGGCCAAAGGCACCACATCTAACAACAGCATGTCGCGACGACGGCCCGACAGCGTATCGGCTTGCACAGCGGCACCAAGCGCGACCACTTCATCCGGGTTGAGGTCGGTCAGCGGTGTCTGGCCAAAAAATGCTCCGATGCGCTGACGCACAAGCGGCATGCGGGTTGATCCGCCGACGAGCACGACAGCCTCGATATCCCGTGGCTCAAGGCCAGCATCTTTCAAGGCTTGGCGGCACGGTCCCAGCGTGCGCATCACAATATCCTCGACTGCCGCTTCCAATTCGCGACGCGACAGGGTGCAGGTTGCACGCACGTTGCGTGCCGGTACGTCGAGAACCACCTGCGTTTCCTCAGCCTCCGACAAAGCTTTCTTCGCTTGTTCGGCGGCCTGGAGCGCTGCACGCAAAATCTGCGCGTCTTGGCGCAACTCCGTAGGAAGAAGCGGGAACACAAACCGCTCAGCGATGCGCAAATCCATGTCATCGCCACCGAGTCGCGTGTCGCCGTTGGTCGCCAGCACCTCAAAAATGCCGGTGTGGAGACGCAGAAGAGAAATATCGAACGTGCCGCCACCCAAGTCGTAGACTGCGATCAAGCCTTCTTCTTTCTGATCGAGTCCATAGGCCAACGATGCCGCCGTCGGTTCATTCACCAAGCGAACGACGTCGAGGCCAGCCAGCCGACCGGCATCTTTGGTGGCTGGACGCTGCGAGTCGTTGAAGTAGGCAGGCACGGTAATCACGACTTTTTTTATCGGCTCTTGAAGAGAGGCTTCGGCGCGGGCTTTGAGTTCGCGGAGAATCAACGCGGACACTTCCGGTGGCGTCAAAAACTTGCCCAACAAGGTGAAGCGCACAATCCCGTCGCCACTCCCTTGTGTCTCGACGAAACGATAACGGAGCCGATCCTCCTCAGAAACGTGGCTCATCCCTAAGCCCATGAACCGTTTCACGGAGTGGATCGTGGTCAGCGGATGTTCCGTGGCGCGGGCTTTTGCCTCTTGCCCAACGACATTACTGCCATCCTCAAGGAACGACACGATAGAAGGAAGGAGCTTCTCCCCAGTGAGCGGATCGGCAATCACACGCGGAGCATCGCCATCAATAAAGGCGATCAGGCTGTTCGTCGTGCCGAGATCAATACCAACTATACGTTCCACGAGGCTTCGCTTTCTTTTTCAACGTCTCGCAAGAGGGTGTGCAGATAGGCAAGCGCAGAAAGGGTAGTTTTCAGCGCTTGTAACAGCCCCGGCTGGGTCTCGTTCTCGCTCCATTGGGAAAAATTGCTTGCGAGTTCGGCACGCAACTGGCTGAGCTGCGCATGGAGGTCTTCCCGAATGTGCCCGAGTTCAGCCTGAGCCTCATCCGCTTTTCCAGCAGCACGAGTAGCACTCGCCTCTTCCAACTGCTCATGAACAGCAAAGACCAACGCTGCCAGTTTAGGGGGGACGCGATTATTTTCTTTCCCTAATTGCTCGCCATGCAACTCCAGCCAATACTGCCCGCGCGGCACGGCGTCACGCAACGTGCGATACGCACGATTCAAAAGCGCCGTATTGTTGAGGCTCGCCTCTTGTTCTTGAGGAGTGCCGGTCTGGTACAGGTCGGGATGCAATTGCCGACTCAGCTCGTAGTACCGCCGCGCCAACAGCTTCTCGTCGAGAGCCGGATGACGTGGCAATCCCAGCACGCTGAAATAATCGGCTTGCGGCGGCACGAGCTGAATTGCCTGACAGGCAGGGCAAAAAAGCATCGCCTGGTGCTGGTGCGCACAGCGCCAGCACCGCACTTCTTGCACGGTACTCATGAAAAAATGCAATAACTGGAGGAACTAGACCGAGAACGAACTACCGCAACCGCAGGAGCGTTTCACGTTTGGATTTTGCAATTTGAACCCCGAATCCATGAGCGAATCCGAGTAATCAAGTTCAGTGCCACGCAGATAGAGGAAGCTTTTGCGATCCACGATCACCTTGGCTGCGTCGCGTTCGAAAACACGGTCGCCATCACGCGGCAGGTCCAGGTCCATTTTGTAGGAGAGCCCAGAGCAACCCCCGCCGACTACTTTGACGCGGAGTCCCTGCCCGTCTTTCTGCTGCTGGGTAATCAGATCGTGGATCTTTTTCACAGCGTTTTCACTAATCTCGATTGTCTGCTGGGCCATGCATCTTCCTCTTACAAACCAGACCTATCATCGTTCTCTTCTGTCGTATTTTTGACTTTTGCTTTCTTCGTCAGGCATGCTTCCATTGGACGGACTTGAGATCAATCCCTTCCTTCGCCATTTCGTACAACGGGGATAGGTCGCGCAGGCGCTGGGTCACTTCGACCACTCGGCTGACTACGTAATCGACCTCTTCCTCTGTATTGAACCGCCCTAACCCGAAGCGAATCGAGGTATGCGCTAATTCCTCGCCCACGCCCAGAGCCTTTAAGACGTAGGAAGGTTCGAGGGTCGCCGACGTACAAGCCGACCCAGAAGAGAGCGCGATATCTTTATTCAGCCCCATGAGGAACGACTCACCTTCCACATAGGAGAAGCTCAGATTCAGATTGCCGGGGAGTCGCTGCGTCGGGTGCCCATTGAGATACACGTCTTCCAGGGCTTTGGTAATCCCCTCATGCAAACGCGCCCGAAGAGCCATAAGCTTGGCGGTTTCGTGTTCCAGTTCTTGTCCGCAGATCTCGCTTGCCTTACCAAGTCCAACAATACCAG
>SYOC01000164.1 GCA_005804965.1 Pseudomonadota bacterium | reverse complement strand
CGGTGGAAGCGGGCTGGGCTGCCGTAGCAAATGGCGAACGTGGCATGGCATTGTCTCCGAGGATGCTTCTGAGAATAATCACTCAACCTCTTCTCTTTACAGCACTTTGTCCGGTTCGTACAACTTGCAACCAGTTCATTATGAAAAAGTTCGCGTTCATGTTCGCCCTGGGCTTTGCCCTCATGTTTCATCTCGGCAGTGCGCAAGCCGCCACCAATTGCAAAGACGTTTTGAAGGATCAGCGCTATCGCTGCACGGTTAACTATGACGATGGAAGTCCGACGACTCTGGGCACGCTATGTATACAGTTCGATGACTCGAATCCCAACGTCGGCAAGTTTGCTGCGAGCGCCGACAGCCTGCCGTTTCAGTGCACCTGCCAAGCCACCGGCAGCCTCACCGCGCCGAACTTCAACGCCGATAAGTCGTTCATCTGCGGAGAAGATACCTGGGGCGATGTGTTTATCGGCAAAGCCCTCGGCAATAAAATCAAAAATGGCGAATACTGGTGCAATGGTGGGGGCTGCAACCAGGCCCAGGTCTTCGACTGTGTTGTTGATCCAGACTGCTAGCTAGTCGTTGGGGCGAATGATGATTCGCCCCGACCGCAGTGCTCTGGGTCCGGGACTCTCCAGGTTCGGTGGCGTCGAGATCAGGACTTGCGGTAGTAGTAACGGAAATACGTCCAGCCTGCGCCGCCGAAGCCAATGAACGCGAAGACTAACAAGGTCCAGTTCAGTTCAGTCATTGTCCGCTCCATCAAGCCAATAGGCCCATAAGAAAAACCCCAATGCCGCCAGAGTCCCAATCGTGAGAGTCAGGAAGTTCCATTGCCCAGTCGTCAAAGCGCCGACTACCGTCACCAAGGCAATCCCCTTGCTGATATCATAGAGGTACTTAGCCGTGTTCTCTCGCTGGCGCGTCTTCAAAGATTTTTCTTTCTGCTGATTTTCTTTCGCAAGCTAGACGAAGATTTATATCATCTTTTCCGAGTGGCAGTATACAGACCTCGTCCTACACAGTCCCCCACCGCAGCACCGGATGACGCGCGGCGCGGGTTTCATCTAAGCGGCTCACCGGTGTGGTCAGAGGCGCATTCTTGAGCGCCTCGGGGCTAGTGCGAATCTCATAGGCAATCGCGAGCAGCGCTTCGATAAACTCATCGAGCGTCTCTTTGCTCTCCGTCTCGGTCGGCTCGATCATCAGCGCACCGCTGACCACCAGCGGGAAATAAATCGTCGGCGCATAAAACCCATAGTCGAGCAGCCGCTTGGCGATGTCCAAGGTTTTAATCCCAGTGTGCTTGAACGAACCGTCGGAAAACACGCACTCGTGCATGCACGGCTCGTGCGAAGCGATCTCGTAGGTACCTTCGAGTTGCTTGCGCAGATAATTGGCGCTGAGCACGGCCATGCGTGTGGCCTGCGCGAGGCCGTCACCGCCCATGGCCAGGATGTACGCATAGGCTCGCACCAGAATGCCGAAGTTGCCGTAGAACGAACGTATCTTGCCAATCGACTGCGGAAATGCCTCGCTCCAGGCATAGAGTCCGTCGCGCTGGATGATACGCGGCATCGGCAAATAGGGCTCTAAGATCTTCTTCACTCCAACCGGCCCTGCACCCGGGCCGCCACCACCGTGCGGGGTAGAAAAGGTCTTGTGCAAATTAAACTGGATCACATCCGCGCCCATGTGGCCGGGCTTGGCTACGCCCATCAGCGCATTGAGATTGGCACCGTCCATGTAGACGAGCGCACCGTGCGCGTGCAGCGCCTCAGTAATCTGCACGATCTCGCGCTCGAAAAGCCCTAGCGTGTTCGGATTGGTGACCATCAGTGCAGCCACCTCGCCATCCACACATTGCTTCACGGTCTCGGCGTTCAAGATGCCCGCTGAGCCGGTAGGAACTTCCTCTACGGCGTAGCCGCACAACGCTGCTGACGCTGGGTTGGTACCATGTGCACTGCCGGGAATCAGCACTTTCGTGCGCGGATGGCCATGTGCTTGGTGATAGGCGCGGATGAGTTTCATGCCGGTCAGTTCGCCTTGCGCACCGGCGGCAGGTTGCAGGCTCACCGCGTCCATGCCGCTGATTTCCGCCAGACAACGCTCTAGCTCAACAAGCAAAGCAAGCGCACCTTGCGCTTGCTCGTCCGGTGTCAGCGGATGCAACTGGGCAAACCCAGGCAAACGCGCCACGGTCTCATTCACCACCGGGTTGTACTTCATGGTACACGACCCTAAAGGATAGAGCGTGGTCGCGGCGCTGAAGTTCCATTGCGAGAGGCGGGTGAAGTGACGCACAACCTCGGCCTCGCTGACTTCGGGAAAGCGCTCCAAGGTCTCACGACACAGCTCTGGTGCGAGGTCGCCAGCATATTCAGCAAGGTCGTCCGCCGGCAGCGAATAGCCGATGCGTCCCGGCGAGCCTCGTTCGGCAATCAACGGCTCATCGAGGACGGCTCGTTTGCGCATTTTCATGATGACTCACGCATGAAATTGTGTCCTTAGCCTGTCATGCCCGCGCAGGCGGGCATCCAGGGAGATTAGCCTCTATCCATCGGATAGAGGGCCTGGATTCCCGCTTTCGCGAGAATGACGAACTGAGGCTCGGTTCATTAAATTCACCCACCCAAAGCGTTAGCTTTGAGCTCCTCCACCAGCCGTTCAATCTCCGCACGTGCGTGGAGTTCAGTCACACAGAGCAGCAGGCAATCCTTCAGCTCTGGATACCAATCTTCCAACACCACACCAGCGACAAGACCTTGAGTGTTTAAGCGCTGCCAGCGGGAGCGGGCGTCCGGCAAGGAAACCACAAATTCGTTGAAAAACGGCGCGGCCAGCGGCACGACGGCACCATGCTGGACGAGAAGATCATGCGCGAAGTGACTTTTCTTGACGTTGCGTTGCGCCAGCTCGCGCAGTCCTTGCTTGCCCATTAGCGAGAGAAAGATCGTGACGCCAAGGGCACACAAGCCTTGATTGGTGCAGATGTTGGACGTGGCCTTCTCGCGGCGGATGTGTTGCTCTCGCGTGGCCAAGGTCAGGACAAAGCCGCGGCGGCCTTCATGGTCGATGGTTTCTCCAACCAACCGTCCAGGCATGTTGCGTAGAAAGCGTTCGCGACAGGCAAAAAGCCCAACGCCGGGGCCGCCATAGCTCATCGGCAGTCCCAAACTCTGCCCTTCGGCCACAGCGATGTCAGCGCCCAACTCGCCCGGCGCTTTGAGCAAACCGAGGGCCACAGCTTCAGTCGTCGTCGTTACCGTCAGTACACCATGTTGCCGAGCCAGAGCACTGAGGCTTCCCACATCTTCGATCACGCCAAACACATTGGGGTAGCCCACCACGACGCAGATAACGTGATCGTTGAGCAGAGACGACAAAGCGGCAGCATCGAGCCGTCCGTCCGAGGCCCAAGGTACTTCGACGATCTGCACGTCAGGCACACCTTCAAGATAGGTGCGCACCACCTGACGATACTGCGGATGCACGGAGCGAGCGACCAACACCGTCGAGCGCCGCGCCGCGATGCGTCGTGCCATCAGCACGGCCTCAGCAGTCGCCGAGGCACCGTCGTACATGCTGGCATTGGCGACATCTAAGCCCAGCAAGGTCGCTACCAGCGACTGAAACTCGAAGATCGCCTGAAGCGTGCCCTGGCTGACTTCCGGTTGATAGGGTGTGTAGGCAGTGGCAAACTCCGAGCGTTGCAGCAAAGCGTCTACCGCCGCTGGAGAGAAATGCGGATAGGCACCAGCACCAAGGAATGAAACATACTCGGGCGCGACCCGATTCATCGCCGCCAAGCTCGCCAAGGATGTTTGGACCTCAGGCTCACCTTTTCCTGCCGGAAGCTCAAGCGACGCACGACGGCGCAGTTCTTCAGGAACATGCGCGAATAAGGCATCCAGGCTATCGACGCCGATAGTCGCCAGCATAGCTGCAATATCGTGTTCGGTGTGAGGGAGGTAACGCATCGCCATTAGTCTTTCGGTCATTCAGTCTTCGCCCTGCTCTTCTTCCACGAATGTCTTGTATTCGGCAGCGCTCATCAAATCTTCAAGCTCGTCGGGGTCGTTCAGCTCCACGCGGATCATCCAAGCGTCGCCGTAGGGATCATCATTCACGACTTCTGGACTATCGGCGAGCGGCCCGTTGGCTTCCGTCACCGTCCCGCTGACTGGAGCATACACATCGGAGACAGCTTTGACGGACTCCACCACGCCGAAGGGTTCATCCTTGGTCACCTGGGAACCAACCTCGGGTAGCTCGACGTAGACCACGTCGCCGAGTTGCTCTTGGGCATAGTCGGTGATGCCAACGGTGGCAATGCCATCTTCCACCGCCACCCACTCATGTTCACGCGAATAGCGTAACGCTTTCGGAATCTCCATACGTTACTCCTTCTTTCGTCGATAAAATGGGAGTGCCACGACTCGTGCGGGCACGCGCCGGGCACGAATCTCTACCTCAAACTCGGTCGCCAGGGTCGCCAGCGCAGGCGGCACGTAGCCGAGAGCAATGCCAACCCCAAGCGTAGGAGATTGCGTGCCGCTGGTCACGACGCCGACGGCTTCCCCGCCGTGCCATAAGGCGTAGCCGTGACGCGGAACGCCTGTCGTCTCCATCCGCAAACCGATGAGTTGCTTCTTGAGCCCAAGCGCCTGTTGCCGCAGGAGCGCTTCACGACCGAGAAAGTGCTTCTTGCCAAAGTGCACAAGCCGCTGCAACCCAGCTTCCAGCGGCGAAGTCTCAGTATCCACATCGTTGCCGTACAGCAACATTCCAGCTTCGAGTCGCAACGTGTCGCGTGCTCCAAGTCCGACGGGAACGAGTCCATGCGGTTGCCCAGCATCGAAGCAGGCAGACCACACGGCTTCTGCGTCAGCGGCGGCAACGAACAACTCGAACCCGTCTTCACCGGTGTAGCCAGTCCGCGCGATCAACGCGCCCCGACCGGCAACTTCTCCAGTCAGCGAACGATAGCGGCGGAGCTGCGACAAATCCTGCGCCGTTAAAGACTGGACGATCTCGGCGGCACGTGGACCTTGCACCGCAAGCAAAGCATACTCGTCGCTCAGATTGCGGAGCGTCGCGCGTTGGCAATTCTGCTCAGCCATCCATTGCCAATCCTTGTCAATGTTGGCGGCATTCACACAGACAAGATAGCGCTCTTCCGCTGTACGATAGACGACGACATCGTCGATACAGCCGCCCTGCTCGTTACACAAGACCGAGTACTGCGCTTGACCGACTTGCACCCGTGCGACATCAGTCACCAACAACGCTTGGCAGACTTCAAGTACACGCGACCCAGAGATTTCGATCTCGCCCATATGGCTGAGGTCGAACAGCCCGGCCTGGGTACGCACAGCACGATGCTCGGCCAGAATGCCTTCGTACTGCACCGGCATGTCCCACCCCCCGAACTCAACCATACGAGCACCGAGAGCGCGGTGGAGGTCGTAGAGGGGAGTGCGTTTGGGCATAAAAAGTTGTCAGTTATTAGTTTTTAGTGATTAGTTATACAGTCTCGCAGTTCCCTGCCTTACTAATTACTACCTACTAACTACTACCTGCTTTTTGCGCTTGCGTCTCCGCTGCTTTCATTGTATTCGTCAACAACATAGCTACGGTCATAGGCCCGACTCCGCCCGGCACTGGGGTGATGAACGCAGCGCGTTCCTGCGCGACGGTGAACTCGACATCACCTTTGAGCGAGCCATCCGCCAGCCGAGAAATTCCCACATCAATTACTATCGCGCCATCTTTGATCCACGCGCCTTTGATCGTCTCAGGGTGGCCAATTGCTGCCACCACGATGTCCGCCCTGTGTACTTCCTCGGCGAGATGCTCGGTATACGAATGACAACTGGTCACCGTGGCGTTCTGTTCTAGCAGCATCAAAGCCATAGGCTTGCCTACAAGCAAGCTCCTGCCGATTACTACCGCACGCTTACCGGCAAGAGACACCCCAGTTTCTTCGAGCAGACGCATGACACCGCTGGGCGTACACGGGCGCAAGCCCTCTTCTCCCAATAGTAACTTGCCTTGATTCCAGGGGTGCAGAGCATCGACATCTTTGTCCGGTGCCAATGCCTCGATCAATACTGTTTTGTCAAGATGAGGCGGCAGAGGAAGTTGAATGAGAATACCCTGAACATCGGATCGAGCATTCAGCTCGTGCACCAGGGCCAGCGCCTCATTTATGGAGGTAGTTGTTGGCAAACGGTAGCCAAACGATTGCATGCCGACTTCACGGCAGGCTTTTTCTTTAGTGCCTACGTACACTCGCGAGACCGGGTCGTCGCCGATCACTACAGTCGCTAAGCCTGGAGCATAGCCATGCTGCGAGACAAACCGAGCGACCGCAATTTTCGTTTCCGCACGTACCCGTTGTGCCAGCGCTTTGCCATCAAGAAGAGTAGCCATCGCCGGTAGAATACGCGAATCGCTTCCCGGCTGTAAAGGCGGCGGAGCCTCATGTATTGTGCGCAGATGAAAATCGGCATTCCCAAAGAAATTAAGGCAGAAGAAACCCGCGTGGCAATCACTCCAAGTGGAGTCGCCGCGCTCACCGCCCATGGTCATGAGGTTCTGATCGAACAATCTGCTGGGCAGGGCAGCAGCATTACCGACGAGCAGTATCAAGCTGCTGGCGCACGGTTGCTCTCGTCAGCCGCCGCCGTGTGGGAGCAGGCAGAGATGCTCCTCAAAGTGAAAGAGCCGTTGCCAACAGAATACTCTTTTTTCCGCCCTGGACTCATACTCTTCACCTACTTGCATCTGGCTGCTGAAGAGCACCTCACACGACAACTCATGGACAGAGAAGTCACCGCGCTCGGCTATGAAACACTGCAACTGCCAGACGGCTCCCTGCCCCTCTTAGCTCCGATGAGTGAGGTTGCAGGGCGGCTCGCAATTCAAGTTGGGGCGTGGTGCCTGCAAGCGCAAAATGGTGGACGCGGAGTGCTGCTCAGCGGTGCGTCCGGCGTTAAACCAGCCTACGTCGTGATTCTCGGTGCAGGCATTGCCGGGGCCAGCGCCTGTCAAGTCGCAGTCGGCGTCGGCGCACAGGTCAGTATTCTCGATATCAACCCAGCGCGGCTGCGGTATGTGCATGATATTCTCGGCGGCCATGTCACCACCGTCATGTCCAACCGCGCCAACATCGAAGAAGAAGTCGCCGCCGCCGATCTGGTGATTAGCTCCGTGCTCGTGCCGGGCGCTCGCGCTCCGAAACTGCTCAGTCGCTCGCTATTTCGCAGCATGAAATCCGGCGCGGCGTTTGTCGATATTTCGATTGACCAAGGCGGCAGCGCCGAGACCTCACGCCCGACAGCTCATCACAATCCCATTTACCGTGAAGAAGGCGTCGTGCATTACTGCGTTACCAACATGCCAGCGATCGTACCCCACACCTCCACCTATGCGCTCACCAACGTCACCTTGTCCTACGCGCTCGAACTCGCGGACAAAGGCATGCGCGCCTTGCATGACAATCCGGCATTGCACCGAGGTCTCAACACCCACAAAGGGCAAGTCATGCATCCCGGCGTCGCCGCCGCGTTTAACCTTCCCTGTGGCAAGTTGGAAGAGCTGATTGCTGGCGTGGTGTGAGGTCCTACAGGAGTCTAACTAACCGCCAAAGCCGTCGGGCTTCCTGTTGAAGAGGGTCGTTAAAGCGCAGGGCCAGAAGGGTTGCTCTTCCTATGGTAGTACGACCGACAAAGGGGGATAGGACGTTGCAATATTATTCCTCAGTGCCTGCATCGCAGCTCTTTCGCTGCCAGCACTAGTCGAGAGAGAGCCTGAAGGTCGATCCCGCGGCGGCCTAGTAGGCAAGAGGCAAGGTGGAAATGTCTCTGAGGTCAGTTCTCTGCCCAGTCTTCTCTTTGGAGGCCGGGGACACGCGCAAAGTCTTTGGCATTACGCGTCACCACTATGAGCTTGTGGACCAATGCCGTGGCGGCAATACGCAGCTCGAGTGTTCCAATACGGACCCCCTCAGAACGAAGAGCATCGTACTGCTCCAGACAACGGCGATCAAATGCGAGAACGTGCACTGTACTAAAGAACTGCACCGTCTGTTGGAGCTTGGAGTAAGCCAGGAGAAGTTGGTCGGAAGGAAGCTGATGGCTCAGCAACGCTAACCGCCCTCGCACGGATTCTTGCACAGTGACAATACTAACGCTCAGTGCTTCTGGCGGCTGTGCCCGTAGCCGGGTGAGTAACGGTAGGTGTCCACGTTCCTGTAAGCTGACATGATCGGTGTCGAGCAGAAAGCGAATCATTCCACCTCTTGCTCCTTACGATATCGTTGGAGTTCGGTCAGATACTCATCAAACTGCGGATCATTCACCGACCGCCCAAACGTATCCAGCCACGGATTGCCGGTTGGAATACTGACCTCCACCACTTCCGCATCCTTCAGCCACAGTGAGAGTTTCTGTTTGACCTGCTCCACCGCCTCGGCTGCTGTCGGAGCGCTACTCTCCAATTGCGGCAGTCCTACAGGACAAGCAATAAAGCACGTGGCAGACTCGGGCCGAACAATCACGGTGCATTGCATAGCATCTGCTCCTTCTCTGACGGGGTGCTGAGGAGTTAAAGTACCGACTCCTTCTCCCTCTGTCAGCCGTAGCGAGAGTACACAGGTCGCAAAGCTTCTTGCTCTTGACCATGAACAGAAAAGCCTCTTCCGCTCGACAACTCTCGACAAGCTGACACGCTTACTGAAGGTATTCATGAGTGTCCTCGCTGACAGGGAGATTAGGCTGAATCAGGCGAAATTCAACGAGACATTAACGTCTAAGAATCAGCTCAATACCCGCCAATACCTGCTCAATCTGCCGCCGAGAAATCCGCCCGACTTGCTCGCCAAGCAAAGTTCGGTCGAGCGCGATAATCTGTGAGACGTTGACAATAGAGTCCTTCGGGAGACCAGTACTCGACGCACGCAGCAGAACATTACCTGGGGCATCGGCCCATTGGAAGTTGCTGGTCAGCGGAACACACACCACGGTAGCAATGTGACTACGATTCAACGCATCCCCTTGTACGATGACTACGGGTCGCCGAAAGCCAGGGCCAGACCCAGTCGGGTCCGGTAAATCCGCCCACCAGATCTCGCCCTGCGTCACTACCATTCGCTACGTTCAAGTACGTGGTGGGCAGCTGCCGACCACGCGGGGTCAGGGCGTGAATCCACTTCTCCACACACTCGGTTCATCTGCTGAGTGATCGCCTCCGAGTCGTGCCGCGCAAGATATTCCGCTAGGGCATCTTTGTAGAGCTGGCTGCGGGATTTGCCCAATCGCTGAGCAAGCCGTCCAGTCTCAATGTAAAGCGAGTCGGGAAGTGCAATAGCTGTCTTCATGTTTGCGGTATCCTAACCTGAGAGATCGGACTGAGCAATCAATATCGTCCGATAGCTCCTCACACCTTTTGCCCTAGCTCAACCTTTGGAGCTAAGCGGTCGAGGACCGACAGCGCTTGCCCATCGGCGGCTTCTGTGCCGATTTTTTGCGAGAACAGCACAATGCGATTCACTCCAGCGTCGCGTAGACGCTTCATATCGTCGAGCGATGGGCCGCCGTCATCAGGATCAATAATCACAGTGACTTGTAGCGTATCAGGATTGCGCCCAGCTTCTTGCGTCAGTTTTCTCAGTGTCACCATGTCGCGCTCGAACGCCGGGATGCTGTGCACCAGCGGGAACCACCCATCATAGGTGCGGGCCACTCGCTCTAAAGCTTTCGGTCCATGTGCACCAAGGAGCACTGGAGGATATGGACGCTGTGCCGGTTTGGGTTCGCAACGCACGGAAGGAAAGCGCACCAGCTCTCCCTCATAGCTAGCTTCGCGCTGCGTCCACAACACGCGCATCGCTTCCACGGTTTCGCGCATACGTTTCCACCGCGATCCAAACCTCGTGCCCATGACTTCGGTCTCTTCTTTGAGCCAACCAGCCCCGGCACCAATGATGACACGCCCACCGGAATACAGGTCCAAGCTGGCAATCACTTTGGCCGTCATCAGCGGCTCGCGTTCTGGCAGCAAACAAATCCCCGTACCCAATTTGATCTGCTTCGTGACCGTCGCCACAACGGTCAGCGCCACAAACGGGTCCGCCCAGCGGTTGTAATGATCCGGCAGAGTACCATCACCTATCGGGAATGGGGTGGTCCGTGCCATAGGAATCACCGGGTGCTCGGGAATCCACAGAGAATCGAAACCCAAGGCTTCGACTCGCCGCGCCACTGCCGCAAGATCACCACTCTCCGCCGTCGTCGTTGTTAAAGTGCCAATATCCATGTCGCTTCCTCCTTCGTTTCCATCTTCAGTGCCTTTCTCTTAAAGCAAAGCCGCCTATGGCACAAGGGAAACCCGTTCGTTGACAACCGCTGGACGCGCCAGTAATGGTCATCCATGCCTGATTCGCATGATCCGCACGAGCCGGACGCAGCCAAGACCGGTCGGCAACTCCCCTACGCGCTCCGCGCATTTCGCCATCGCAATTTCTGCCTCTTTTTCGCCGGGCAATTCGTCTCGCGCGTCGGCTTTTGGATGCAAGGTATGGCGCAAGGCTGGTTGGTCTACCGCTTATCGCAATCGTCGTTCATGTTGGGCGCGGTTTCGTTTGCTGGTCAGATTCCAGCAGTCGTGCTCGGACTGTTTGCTGGCGTGGTGGCGGATCGTTTCAACCGCTATCGGATTTGCATGACGACGCAAACGCTCTTCATGGTGCAAGCCTTGGTGTTGGGTTACCGCACGTTACACGGGCATATTACCGCGTGGGAAGTCTTCTCTCTGGCTCTCGTTGCCGGCATTCTTCAGACGTTTGAGATGCCAGCACGGCAAAGCTTTCTGCAAGAGATCGTCGGGAAAGAGGACCTGACCAGCGCGATTGCTCTCAACTCGGCGCTCGTTAATGCGGCGCGCATTATTGGCCCCGCCTTGGCTGGCGTCATCGTCGCTCATATGGGCGAGGGCGAATGCTTCACCATCAATGGGATTTGTTATCTGGCCATCATTGGCGGCTTCCTGGCCATGAAACTTCCACCCGACACCGAGCCGCGACCAGCCGCAGTCTCCCTCTCAACCTTTATTCACGAAGGCATCAGCTACGCACTCCACACGCCAGCGATTCGCCTGCTTTTACTACTCATCGGCGTCATTAGCTTTTTGAGCACACCCTACACCGTGCTCATGCCGGTCTTCGCCAAAGACATTCTCCACGGCGGGCCGGACAGCATGGGGTTGCTGATGGGCGCAGCCGGGGTCGGCGCAGTCGTCGGCACGATTTTCCTTGCCCGTAACCGCGAGCCGCAGAAGCTCGGAAACGTGATTACTTCGTCGCTCGTCCGCTTCGGCATCGGCTTGATTCTCTTCTCGTTGTCGCAAAATTTCTGGCTGTCTCTTGCCATCCTGCCGCTGGTGGGGTCAGGCTTCATGTTGCCCATGTCGGCCGCAAACACCTTGCTGCAAACCCTGACGCCGAATCACTTGCGCGGGCGGGTCATGAGTTTGTTTCTAATGATGTTCATGGGCACCCCGCCCATCGCCAGTTTGCTCTCGGGTAGCCTCGCTCCACACTTCGGAGCGCCGGTCACGGTGGGCCTTACCGGCGGCTGTTGTCTGCTCTCAGCGGCGTGGTTCATGCTGCGTAAGCACGTTCTGGAAGAAGCGCATGAAGTGGAGGAGGCAGAGCCCCAACCGCCCCGCAAGGCACGCTCATACTAATGCGACGCGACTCCTCACGTCTCTCGCGCTGTCCGCGGCTCTTCTTTCACGATGGCCTGCGGTCGCAGCGCTCCACCACTGCTGACGACGTAGACGCCAAGACAGACGCCGAGCACGCCAAGCAGTTGAATTGGTGTCAACACTTCACCGAGGAAAAACCAGCTATAGGCGACGCCGAACACGGGCGTCAAAAAAGTGAGTGCTGTAACCCGTGTGGCAGCGTTGCGTTGCAGTAACCACGCAAAGGCCACAAACCCAAAGGCAGCAGAGACGATCCCCAAGTACAAGATGGCCACAACAGCACGCCCGGTGAACGCGAAGGGTTGTCCAGCTTCGACGAACCACGACAGCAACCCTAACAGTGGCCACGATAGCCAGCATTGCCAACAGATCAGCGCGACCGGATGAATGCGACCGGCAGTACGTTTTGTCGCAATGCTGGCAAAAGCACTGGTCAATGCGCCGCTCAACACCAACACGTCTCCTGCCCATGTAGACGTCTGCTGGCCGCTCAGTTTGGTAAAAAACAGAGCGACGACTCCGCACAGCGCTAAACCTAAGCCGAAGAGCTTGCGGCTGGTGACGCGATCATTGGGCAACAAGTAGGGCGCAAGCAGGGCCAAAAAGAGCGGCTGCGTGTAGAAAAAAACGGTGGCTCGCCCTGAAGTCGTCCATGCCGTGCCCACGTAGGCGGTGATATTGGTGTAGAAGAACATCACCGTCAGCAACGCCAGCGACCGCATCTCGGCTTTCCCATAGCGTAGCGGCACACGTTGATAGAGCGCCCAGGTCAGCAGCACGACGCTGGTCAAACAAAAGCGGATCGCCCCCGAGCCGATAGGTGGCATGTCGAGCGTGCTAATTTTGATCCCGACAAAAGCACCGCCCCAGATGGCGCACAACAAAATGGTGAGTGCGGTAGCGAACAGGTCAAGCGGCTGGTCGTGCGATGGCGGCGCAGCTTTCTCCATACGGATCTCCCCTTCCCCTGCGGTTATAGCGATCCGTAGAAGAGCGTCAACTCATTGGCGGAGCTACGATCCCCTTCTCATCAAGAAGTTTTTCCAGCGCTGCAAGCCAAGACTCGTAATACGAGGGCAACGCCGCAGGCGAGGCGTCAGAACCTGCAGCACGCTCGGCGGCAGCAATCTCGGCAATCAGATGATCGCGGAACTCGTCCCATTGGTAATAACCTTCTTCGCAGAGCGACACAGCCAGCGCAAAGGCTTTGCGCTCCCACGGCGCGTGAAATACCAACTCGCCGCTGCGGCGCGGCAAGGACACGAACCCTTGCATCTCGGCGATTTCCGGCTTGGCTGGGCGCGACATAGGAAATACCGCTATCGTTCAGTCGCCGGTGTCTGCACTTTGGCAACGCCGATCATCGCGTCGCGCGGCACGAGTGTGGCCAGTTCTTCTTCGCCGAAGTGTTCCGTTCCTGGCGGACGCTCGGGCAACACCATGTAGCGGATCTCCGCGCTGCTATCCCAGACCCGGACTTCGCTTGCGTCCGGAACTTCGACGCCGAACTCGCGCAACACGCCGCGTGGGTCGATGGCCACGCGCGAGCGATAAGCTGGCATTTTGGACCAAGTCGGCGGCAGTCCCAGCACCGGCCACGGATAACAGGAGCATAAGGTGCAGACCACCACGTTATGAATGGCGGGCGTATTCTCCACCACCACCATATGCTCCCCTTGCATACCGCTGATGCCCAGCTCGGCAATCGCAGCAGTAGCGTTGGCAAGCAGCCGCTGCTTGTACGCCGAGTCGGTCCAGGCTTTAGCCACCACTCGGGCACCGTTCAATGGACCAATATCATTTTCGTAGGTGGCTGCGAACTTTTCGAGCGTGGCTAGATCAACGAAGCCTTTGCCAACTAACAGCGCTTCGATTTTCTCGACACGCTCAGTAAGCAGATGCACCTGCTCGGGAGAAAGATGGTGCTCCAGACGAGGGTCGGGGGGAGCGTTGTGACGGTCATGGTCGTGGTCATGCTCATGGTCGAAATCGTGCGAGGTGCTCATACACTGTTCTCCGAAAAGAATTCAGAAGTCAGGAGTCAGCATCCAGAAGGTTGAGGAATACAGGCTTCCTTCTGACTTCTGTTTTCTGGATGCTCTATACCGTCTCCAGATAGTCTTCCCACAAATCGACCAGCAGGCTGTCTTGCTGTGGAGCATCAGGTCCCCAAAGTTCTTGTGCCTCGAACCGCACACTATACAACGGCTGGGGTTGTTCACCACCGCCATGGGCATTGGTGTCTGGGTAAACGAAAGTGCCATGGATGCGGTCGATAATGCCTACACGCCCGCGTGCGTAACGCGGCAACCGCGTGTGGCCGGAAGGGTTGAGGTTTTTCGCCCGCACGCGATCACCTGCACGGAAACATGGAACGAGGCGACCTTCGCGCCGATCACTCGGGGCACCACGAGCAACGACGTGAGGGACGGCCTCGACAGGCAACGGTGGCGCGGCACTAGTATCGCGAGACACCGCGCGACCAGAGGCCAGCTCTTCGGCAGAGAGTACCCCCTTTTCCACCGCCAAGGCTTCGAGCGCGGCCAACCAATGTTCGTAGTAGCCGGACGACAAATAATGCACCGGGTCCATGCGCTCAATCGCATGGCGAAACGCATCCAGCGTATCAAGCCTGCTCATCGCCAGCATGGCCATGCCAAACACGCGCCGTTCCCACGGTGCGTGAAAAAGCGGCTCGTTCTCTTCACGCACTACCGCCCCGTAACAGGTCATGCCACCGACATCATGCACACCGTTCATAACAAGTCCCTCGTCCAACTCCCATACAATTTACCCTAGCTCGCCGCCTCGTCCGAACTTGTCGCGCTTGGCGCGGAGGCAGGTTCCATGGACTCGGCAGCGCTCGTCTCCGGCACCGCCACCGTCTCTGTAGGTGTTGCTCCCAATGAGGCTGCCGTCTCCGCTGCTGCGGCAACAACTTCGCTATGGTGCTCGCGCAAAAACTGAGCAACGTCTACGCTCGCACGCATCAGCACTTCAAGGTAGGCCACCTCGTCGTTGGTTAACGCCGACATCGCTTGATAGTATGCTCCGAGCGCGGTCAGCAGGTCTGCCCGCTTTTCTGGAATAATAACGAACTTCTCGGTGAGGCAGCCGTTGACGCGGTCAGCCAGCGTCTCCAACATTTTTCCGTGCTCTTCTTTCACCCGCTCGGCCAACATGTCTTGCCAAAGAAATTCAAGAGCATGACGCGCTGGATGGTTGCGCCGGAGGCCAGCACTGAGTTGGTAGAGTTGTCCGGCTAACGCTTGCGCCGAAGGCGGACGTTTGCGCGAGACCAAAGCATTCGCCTGCAAAAGTTTTTCATGCAGCCGCTCAAAACGCAGATGCGCGGACAACGTGACAATCATTTTCTCAAATTCTGTTGCTGTCAGGTGGGCCATAACCACATCCTTTCATTCCTCCCCACTCCCCGGGCGATCATGACAAAAACTCGGCGGCTCTGCAATGAACCTCCTGCGTATACCCACGAAGAGAGCCGTTGAGGAGGCAGGCACCCACACCCGTCGGCACCCCGGTATCGCGTTCGCTCGAAATATTAGAGATTGGCACGGTGAAACCTTCCCGACCCGCAGCGCCGCCGCGCACGACACCACCTTCTCTGCCTGGGGGTCGGCCTGTTCGAGTGGACCTCAAGGACATCGACCTGAACGTAGAGTTTCGCCTCGCCGTCGATCTCATGGAACACCAAGGCCAAAGCTTCTTTATCACTGGCAAAGCCGGTACAGGGAAATCGACCTTACTGCATTATTTGCGAACGATCACTGACAAAAACGTCGTGGTGCTGGCACCAACTGGCGTCGCCGCGCTCAACGTCGGCGGGCAAACGATCCATTCGTTCTTCCAGTTCCCCCCCACTCTTATCGACCCACAGAGCATTCACCCGCGCCGGAACGTCAAACTCTTCCAGCAGCTCGAAACCCTGATTATCGACGAAGTTTCCATGGTGCGAGCTGATGTCATGGACGGGATCGATGCTGCGTTGCGCCTGTATCGCAGCGCCCCACACACGCCCTTCGGCGGCGTGCAAATTGTGCTGTGCGGCGATTTGTTCCAACTCCCACCGATTGTGCGCGATGGCGAGCTGAAAGTCTTCTTTGACGATCACTACGGTGGCCCGTATTTCTTCCTAGCGCATGTCTTCGACGGAGCGCAGCCGTCGTTTCTTGAACTGATCAAGGTCTATCGCCAACGCGATGACGCATTCATTCGGGTGCTCAATAAAATTCGCGAGCACGATCTCGACAGGGAATTGTTCACGCTTCTGAATAGCCGCGTACGTCGGGCCGGCGACTCCTTGCCGGGTGACGGGTTCATTACGTTGACCACCACCAACGAAGCCGCGTTTCGGACCAACAAAGCTCGGCTCGACCGTATTCAGGCACCGCTCTACATCTACTCGGCATCGGTCTCCGGCACCTTCGATCCATCGGCATTTCCCACCGAGGCTGAGTTAGCACTGAAACGCGGTGCCCAAGTGATGATGGTAAAGAACGACCCAGAAAAGCGCTGGGTCAATGGTACCCTCGGGCACGTCAGCGCTGTGAACGGCAAGCAGGTCACGGTAGAGATTGCTGGCAGCACGCATGAAGTCGAACAAGAAACCTGGCAGAACATCCAGTACCACTACAATCGCGAAACTAACCGGGTTGAGGAACAAGTGATCGGCACCTTCATGCAATATCCGCTACGTCTGGCGTGGGCGATCACCATCCACAAAAGCCAGGGGCAGACGTTCGACAAAGTGTTGATTGACCTGGGCCGTGGTGCCTTCGCGCACGGGCAAACATATGTAGCGCTCAGCCGTTGCACCACGTTAGAAGGTATCGTCTTCAGTCGCCCGGTGACGCCGCGAGACATCGTGTTCGACGAGCGCGTGTACGGCTTCACGCGCGTGTTTCAACCGGCGGCGCACACGCCTTCGACCAGGATCCCGCCTGCCGTGCAATCGCAGGAGCAAGAATTCTGAGTGAAGGGTCTTGCCGCAAGATTCTTCGCTGCGCTGCTCAGCAACAAAACGCTTACACGGTGCCGGATCCTCGTGGCAGCCCGTCAGTCCGGGCGAGCACCGCGAGACCCGGACTCCAGGGGG
>SYOC01000163.1 GCA_005804965.1 Pseudomonadota bacterium | reverse complement strand
CTATGTGGGTGCCCTTTTGCTGGGCGGCCACGCAGGGCCGCCCCTACGAAGACATAGGAATGAATCAAATTGAACCACTACCCAACGCCGCGAATCCTTAACGCATGCATCAAATCGCCGTCCATGGCGTCTTCATCGAAGTAAAAGCGGATTTTCATGGAACAGTAGGTTGTTCCTGCGTAGACTCGTTCTCCATGTGGGTGGCCTCGGCTTCATCGGCAGCAATCTCAGCTTCGACTTCATCTCGGTTCGCGTGATAATACGCCAGCGCCGCGTACACCTGCGCCTCGGTGAGATGACCATAGCGACGGGCGATTTCCTCTGGGCGGTGGCCCAGTTTGTACCATATGGCAATGCGGTGGACAGTAATGCCCGTGCCGGCGATACAAGGTCTGCCGTGGCGTATCGCGGGAGACCTGACAATCATGGAACCTATATCCGTGCCCATGCGTTGCTTCGCTCCGCTCTCTCACGTTTGTAATGTTTTTGCATTATACACCCCTAAAAGCTCGGCTTGGTTGAAAAGGGTGTCAATTGCAGTTCGTGCGTCCAGCAGGATTGGTCTTGAGTGTGGAGGTAATAGAACGCTTCGGCAATCTTCACCGGGTCCATCACTATCTCCGGTCGTTGCTGGGCCATTGGCAAGGCGCGGGTGCCGGGCGAGTCGATGAGCCCGTCGATAATGACGTTGGCGACGTGGATGCCATGCTCGGAGTATTCTTCTGTCAACACCTGTGCCAGCGTGCGCATCATGACCCGTGGGTAATAGAGTGATTGGCCGGTTAGGCGTTTGCGCCCGCGTAAGGACGCTGCGTTATTGGAAATGAGGAACGACCCGGCTCCGCGTGCCCGCATGGCGGGCAATACTTCTTTGGCGACTAAGAATGGGCCGCGACTGGAAATGTGTTGCGCGGTGTCGAACATCTCCAAGGGGATGTATTCTAGCAATTCTTTCTCGGGCGGCAGGTCACGTCCCTCCAAATAGCCGGCGTTGTAGACCAGGACCTCTGGGTCGCCGACACGCTCGCGAACCGTGGCGAATGCTTGTGCGATAGACTCGGGCGACACCAAGTCCAACTCGACGATCATGCTGGCGCCGCCTTGCGCCTGGATGGCTTGCTCCAGCGCTGTCGCATTGGCGCGGTTGCGGGTTGTCAGCACGACGAAGAAACCTTCTTTGGCGAATTTTTGTGCAACGGCACCGCCGATACCCCAGCGGGCGCTGACGGGGAGGTCGCTGTCATCGAGTACCTTCCCGTGCGCGAGTTTGGTGTTGCGGCCATCGGCTTGCCATTTGGAGGTCGCTCCGACGACAACGGCGACCGGTTGACGGGTTGCGTTCATGGGAGACTCCTTGCTGTGTGAGGTTTGAGGGGGCCGGGAAACGAAGAGAAACTAGACCGGGCGTGCGCGAATGCCGGTGAGTGATTGACCGCCAACCTCCGAGGCTTCCAGTTTAGCGCGAAACCGGACCGAGATACGCAGGAAACCAAACCGCCAGCGGTCCGCCTCACGACGGAAGCGATGTTGATAGGTGCCGATCAGAACCCGGTCGTTGGCAACGATCTCGAAGAAGTAAGCCAGTGTGGTGGCCTCGTCCCCTTGGAGATCGATCTGCATGTTCGTGCTGATGTGGCCGGTGACGAACTTGGGGTTGGTGCCCTGGGGAAGGACGCGCCCGGTCTGTCGATAAAAGTCGTCAATGATCGAGCGGCGACCGTGGTACCGACCATCCAGCCCTTCGATCAGATGGTTGATCCCGTCCATTTCGAGCACAGCATCCTCGGTGAACACGTCCCCGAGTGCGGTCCAATCGCCGGAATCCAAGCAGATACAATAGTCCCGCCACGTGTGGCGAATGGCTTCGAGATCTTCTAGGTGCGCAATCCGCGCCGCTAAAGCGTCGAGCGTATCGTTCATAGAATGTTCTCCTCGACCATTTGCCACTAACGCACAGGACTGTGCCTGCCCGGATACTTGAAGAGTACCGAACGCTCGGCGGTCGTTAGATGCGCTCGATCAGGGTGCCTGTTCCCAAGCCCCCGCCGCAGCACATGGTGATCAGCCCGTAGCGGCCTTGTGACCGTTGCAGCTCGTGGGCGGCCTTGGTGATGAGGAAACATCCGGTCGCGCCGAGTGGATGACCGAGAGCAATGGCTCCACCGTTCGGGTTCACTCGCGCCATGTCCGGCCCGATTTCCTTGGCCCATGCTAGCACCACCGAGGCAAATGCCTCGTTGATTTCCACCACATCTATATCGTTGATGGTGAGCCCAGCTCGCTGGAGTAGGCGACGGGTGGCGGGAATCGGCCCTTCGAGCATGAGCACTGGGTCGCAGCCGACGAGCGCCGTCTCGACAATCCGTGCCAGCGGCTTGAGTCCAAGTTCGTGAGCCTTCTCGGCGCTCATCAACAACACGGCAGCGGCACCATCGGCAATCTGCGATGAGGACCCGGCGGTGTGTACCCCGTTTTCGCGGGCAACCGGCTTGAGATTGGCGAGGGCTTCGAGGCTGGTCTTGCGCGGAATTTCGTCGCTGGTGACGGTGCGCATCTTGTCAGTGCGCTTGCCGTCGTCATCCACAACTGGCACCTCGACGGAGATCTTCTGTGCGTCGAACCGGCCTTCGGCGATGGCGCGTGCCGCACGGAGTTGGGACTCAAGCCCGAGGGCGTCGGTGTCCTGCCGTGAGATGCCATACTTCTCGGCGATGCGCTCCGCCCCCTCGAATTGGCTGGTGAATTCGTAGTGCTCGTAATAGCTACGCGCGACAGGCTTGCCGTAACCAGCTTTCGCGCCAGCGATGGCATCGGAACCGATTGGCAGCCGGCTCATATTCTCGACTCCGCAGGCGAGCACAACATCTTCCACCCCGGAGGCAATCAGGCTGTACGCCAAGTTCGTGGCTTCCTGAGAAGAACCACACTGAGAATCGACAGTGATGCACGGCACGTCCTGGGTGCCACCGTGGGCAAGCCACGCGGTGCGGACGACGTTCATCGCCTGAGCACCGACTTTGTTAATGCAGCCGCCGACGACTTGGCCGACATCGGCGGAGTTGATACCGGCACGCTTGAGCACGCCATTCATGACTTGCCCCAGCACGTCAGTGGGGTGAGCTTCTGCCAACGATCCATTCCGCCGGCCTACTGGCGAGCGGCCAGCCTCAACGATAACGACTTCCTTCATAGCGTTCCTCCTTCAATAAGGTGTCCATAACCTGCCTTGTGAAATGCATACTTTGATCGGTGATGAATGGCTTCGTTCTAATCTACGAGGAAGAATTGCGCAAGGCGGAAAATGAAGTTCGCAAGGCGTGCTTGTGTGCCATACACGTTGCAGTGAAACGTTTGCCCTGGGAGCACTTTCCCCTGACATTGACCAAGGTGAGTGGGCTTGGTAGATTCTGGAAGCCGTTCTTCGGCTAGGGAGGTGACTATGGAAGCCAAAGAAGAAGCTCTGATTCGTTCGTTGATCGACGTTGACCCGGAACTATCCAAGCACTACGAAGAACATGCCGAGTTGAAACAGCGTCTGGAAACCTTGCGGCTGAAATCCATCCTTACTGAAGAAGAAGAAATTGAACAGAAGCTTATCCAGAAACAAAAACTAGCGAGCAAAGACCGGATGATGGAAATTTTAGCTCGCCACCGCCAAGCGGCTGCGTAAGATCTCGTCCGCCGCGCGAATGGCAAGAAGTTGGGTGGGGCCGTGCGACGGTAGGAGACCCCCTCTTCCTTTCTGCGGTCTGCGCCGCACTGTCCCAGAGGGTTCATGCGTCACACCATCTCTATCCTGGTTGAAAACGAATTCGGCGTGCTCGCCCGCGTTGCTGGGCTCTTCAGCGGTCGCGGCTTTAATATCAGAAGCCTCAGCGTTGCGGAAACTCTCGACCCCACCCTCTCGCGGGTAACACTCGTGACTGAGGGTGATGACCAAATCGTCGAACAGATCACGAAGCAACTCAATAAGCTGATTTCGGTCCTCAAGGTCATCGACTTCCAAGATGCTGTCCATGTCGAGCGCGAAATGGCCTTGGTCAAAGTGGCGGTCGATGAACGCACCCGCAACGAGCTGCTCAATATCGTGAGTGTCTTTCGCGCCAAGGTCATCGACATCGACCCGCGTTCGTTCATTATCGAAGTGACAGGCGATGAGGGAAAGATCAACGCGATGTTGAACCTGCTCGCGCCGCTGGGCATCAAGGAAATTGTGCGTACCGGCAAAGTCGCTTTGCATCGCGGCGGGCAGATGTTGTCCGCCCCGGCTCGCGCCGAGACGGTCGAGCTGAATAAGAGGAAAACCCAGAAGGAGAAGGCAGCATGAGCATGAACATTTATTACGACAAAGACGCAGATCTCTCGCTGGTCCGCAGCAAAAAAGTCGCTATCGTTGGCTACGGCAGCCAAGGGCACGCGCATGCGCAGAACTTGCGCGACAGCGGCGTGCAAGTGATGATCGCGCTCAAGAAGGGCAGCGCGTCTTGGCCCAAGGCCGAGAACGCTGGGTTTCCCGTGCGTGAAGTGTCGCAGGCGACGCAAGAGGCCGACATCATCATGATCCTCACGCCCGACGAAGTGGCGAGTGAAATGTACGCGTCGGACATCCAGATGCACCTCAAGCCGGGCAAATATCTTGCCTGTGCCCATGGCTTCAACATCCATTTCAAGAAGATCGTCCCGCCTGCCGACGTCAACGTCTTCATGGTGGCACCCAAAGGCCCCGGCCACCTCGTGCGTAGCGAGTTCGAGAAAGGGAAGGGCGTGCCCTGCTTGATCGCCATCGCGCAAGACCCATCTGGTAACAGCAAGCAGTTAGCCTTGTCGTATGGTTCGGCCATCGGTGGCGGGCGCGCGGCCATCTTGGAAACCAAGTTCCGTGAAGAGACGGAAACCGAT
>SYOC01000162.1 GCA_005804965.1 Pseudomonadota bacterium | reverse complement strand
GGTGCTAGCTGGCTATTCGCTGGAAGATGCCGATAACTTGCGTCGCGCCATGGGCAAGAAGAAAAAAGAAGTCATGCAGGAGGAACGCGCACGTTTCCTGAAAGGTACGTCGCAGAATAAGCTGCCTGACAAGCTCGCTGGTGAAATTTTCGATCAAATGGAAACGTTTGCTGCGTATGGGTTCAATAAGTCGCACGCGGCGGCGTATGCCTTTGTGTCCTATCAGACGGCGTACTTGAAAACCCATTACCCGCAAGAGTTCATGGCATCGCTCATGAGCATCGAAATGGGCGATATCAATAAGATCTACAAGAACATCGCCGAATGTCGCTTGCAGAACATCCCGGTCTTGCCGCCGGACGTGAACGAGAGCGATGAGAATTTCACGGTGAGCGCTGAGAGCATCCGTTTCGGCCTCGGTGCGGTGCGTGGCGTTGGGTCGAAAGCCATCGAAGTGATGCAAGCTGCCCGGCAAGATGGCGCGTTTGCTGACCTCAACGACTTTTGCGCACGTGTGCGCGGGTCGCAGGTCAACAAGCGGGTGATGGAAAGTTTGATCAAGTGTGGTGCCTTGGATTCGCTCAAAGCCTCGCGGGCGCAACTGATGGCCGGGTTGGAAGAGGCCGTCAAATGGGCGGACCGCCATGCCAACGGCGGTGCCAAAGCCGCGCAATTGGGGCTGTTCGGCGCTGGGAGTGGTGTGGGCGATGATGGTCGGCCGCTGTTGCCCTCGGTCGCAGAGTGGGAAGATATTGATAAGCTGCGGCATGAGCGCGAGACGCTCGGGTTTTTCATTACCGGGCACCCGCTGGATAAATATGCGACGCGGTTGTTTGGTGTTGTGTCTCTGACGACTGAGTCGCTGAAAACCCGTCAGCATCAGGAGAAGGTCAAGCTTGCTGGCGTGATCCATTCACTCAAGCTCAAAAACAACAAAAAAGGCGACCGTTACGCTACGTTCACCTTCGAGGACAAAGAAGGTGTCGTCGAGGTGATTGTATGGCCGGAAGCCTACCGAAAACACGAGGCGACTATCCATGCCGACCTGCCCGTCTGTTTGAGTGGAGCCTTGGATGTCGATGAAGAGCGTTACCAAATCATTGCCGATGATGTGACGCCACTGGAATCCGTGGCGACCGAGGAGGTGCGACAGGTACACATCCAAGTACCGTCGGACGTGACCACCAAGGAAGATCTTGTCGCTTTACGCGAAGTCCTGGTGCAGCATCAGGGCAACTGCCAAGCGTTCCTGCACTTGATGCGACCGGATTACAGTGAAACGGTCATCGCTTTACCGCAAGCCCTTCAGGTATCTCCCTCGCGTGCAATGGTCGTCGCGATTGAGCGCCTGTTCGGTTCGGGAGTAGCCTCTTTCCGCTAAACTGAGGAGAACGAATGGGAAGACAACGCGACCTGCTCGACGAACAACCCGAGGCGAAGAGTTATTCGCTCCGCTCCACGCCGGAACGTGTGGTGTTGGTTGGCGTTGGTCGCCCGCTCCGTGCGAAAGCTCCAGGCGAACATGTGCGTTTCTTATCCGAAGAATCGCTGGATGAGTTAGCGCGTCTGAGTGATACCGCAGGACTCGAAGTGGCGGGGTGCGTCGTGCAAAACCTCCGCGATGGCATTCACCCGGCGACGTTCATCGGTATGGGGAAGGTCAATGAAGTGAAAGAGGTGATTGCCGAACAGCGCGGCCAAGCCGTGGTTTTCGATGACGATCTGTCACCGGCGCAGCAACGCAATCTCGAAAAAGCGCTCGGGGTCAAAGTCGTGGATCGCAGCCAATTGATCCTCGATATTTTCGCGCAGCATGCCAAAAGCCTCGCCGGTAAACTCCAAGTCGAACTTGCGCAGCTCGAATATCTACGGCCACGGTTGACGCGACAGTGGAGCCATCTTTCGCGTCTTGGTGGTGGGGGCGTCGGGACACGTGGCCCTGGGGAGACGCAGCTTGAGGTCGACCGCCGTCGTCTGCGAGAACGCATAGCGACCTTGCATCGCCGCTTGGCCGATGTCGAGCGCACTCGCACGTTGCAACGCCAGGAACGCACCCGCACGCCGTTTCCTTGCGTGGCGTTAGTCGGCTACACCAATGCCGGAAAATCGACCCTCATGAATACGCTGACCCGTGCGGGAGTCTTGGTGGAAGATAAACTGTTTGCCACGCTCGACCCTACGAGTCGGCGACTCGATTTGCCCGGTGGGCAGCCTGTCATGCTCATCGACACGGTCGGGTTTATCAACAAACTGCCGCACCAACTCATTGATGCGTTTAAGAGTACCTTGGAAGAAGTGCGCTCGGCTGACGTGCTGCTCCATGTCGTCGATGCCACCCACACGCGGTGGGAAGATCAGAAGGCCGTGGTTGAGGAGGTACTGACGGAAATTGGTGCTGAGGGCAAACCCGTGCTCACCGTCCTGAACAAGCTCGACCGGTGTGTTGAAGCACCAGACGACGACTTCGATCAACCGTGGCAGCGGGCGCTCACACTGACACGCTCGCAGCGCGAGGGTGGAGTGCCTGACGCGTTCGGGATTTCGGCACTGACAGGCACGGGACTCTCACCCTTACTTGAGGCTATTGCGCGTCGGCTCGAACACGGGCATGAAGTCGTGCAGATTGATCTGCCCTTAGGCGCGGGGAAAATGCTGGCATGGTTGCGCCGAAGCGGCAAAGTGCTAGAAGAGGCATACTCCGAAACCGCCGTGAGCGTGACTGCTTCGGTGTCGAATAAAATCGCCGGACAGTTGCGCAAACAAATCGCGACCGGGGTGTTGGAGTGAGCCGGATGTTGCCACGGAAGGAACTGCCTTGTCGTCTTCTGCGATTCTTACCCTCCCCAATCTGATTACGTTGCTGCGCATCGGAGCGATCCCGCTCTTCCTGATTCTTTTGGTCGATGAGCGCTATTCCGAGGCTCTCCTTGTCTTCGTCCTTGCTGGAGTGACGGATTCGATTGATGGGGCAGTGGCGCGGTGGATGAATTCCCGCACGGTCTTTGGGGCTTACATCGATCCACTCGCAGATAAACTCCTGCTGACAAGCTCCTTCTTAATCTTAGCGTTCCTTGGTTTCCTGCCGCGCTGGCTGGCGATCTTGGTCATTAGCCGCGATGTTATTACCCTTTGCGGCTTTGCCGTGTTGTATCGGATCACTGGGCATTGGATCACAATACAACCGACGCTGATGGGGAAGGCGAGTACGTTCTTACAGTTGCTAACGGTGACGCTGACCCTGGTGGCGCTACATAATCCTGGTTGGGAGGTCCCCTACGTCAAGCCAGCAGCCTTGGTGTTAACCGGGGGCACGGTCACTGTCTCTGGATTTCAGTATTTCGCGCGTGCCTTGCTTTGGCTCAATGAACACGATGAAAAGTCCGCAGATGAGTGGAAACGAGCAGAAGAATCGTCGCCGGCGACCCACGGCGCGAGTCAGCGCAGGTATTCGGCGTAGGAGTATGCTATGAATGCTGTCTTCCGAGCGCCTTGGGCGTGGGTCGGGAAAAGGGAGAGTGGCGGAACGTGATTCGGGTGTTTCCTCGTATCGACAATACGAGGTTGATGGAACTTTTTCGCAAGGGTGTGGAAGGGCAGTGGTCGGCGTCTCAGCTGGATTGGGAGCGTCCGGTGCTGCTTGATCGGCATGAACGCGAAGCCTTCGCACATGTGCTCACGCCTGTGTACTTGGGCGAGCAGGCCGCAATGCTGGGTGCTAGTTCCGTCATTCCCCAGTTCTTTGCCGCGCATCAGACGGAAGCCCAGCTTTATGCCGCGACCTTCCTCTTGGATGAAGCCCGCCATTTCGAGACATTGACGCGCTTTTATCACAAAATCGAGCAACGACCTTTAGAAGTACGCGACCTCAAGGTGATGTTCCGTTACCAGGCGCGGTTGTTCAAAGCCCGCGATAAGACGCAATGGCTCTGGGGCATTCTGGTCAGTGATATCCTTGCACGACATTTTTATAACATTCTCGTGAAAGCGCACCCCGGCTCATTGTTTGCCGATATTGGTAGTCGCATTGTCACCGATGAGGCACGGCACCTTGCCTTTGCCGAGCTGTATCTCAAGGCCGAGTTGCAGCAAACGCCGGAACTGAAACCGACGTTCCTGAAGATGCGTGAGGAGTTGGTGCAACTCATCCGGGAAATTTATGCTGGGGTCAAGGAAAAAGCGATTATTATCGGCCTTGATGAAACCGAGCTGTTTGACCGACTGGTCCAAGATGTGGAGAGGAAGGTACGACGCTTGCAGTTGTTGGATGATACGGAGCAGGACGCAGAGGAGTGAAAGCACGAGGCGTTGCTTCACGGACGCTGCCGCGCTGGCCGCGAGCAAATCGCGCCGAGGCAATTACACAGCGGCAAGAGCATTTGCGCACGCTTCCGCACTGGGAAGCTACCCACCAGCACGTGCTCTCCTGGCCGGTTCCCGCCGACATTTTAGGCAACTTTCAAGAGTGTCTCACCGGTCACATGGTGCTGCCGGTCGGGGTGATTGGCCCTCTCTCGCTTGACCTGGGCGACTATTTCCTCGATGACGCTGGCGCAGTACAGGAGCAGGGCCGCCGCTCCGACCACGTCTACGTTCCGCTCGCACACACCGAAGGCGGACTGTCCGCCTCCATTCAGCGTGGGGTGAGTGTTGTCGCGCTCTCCGGCGGCATACGCACGCATGTGCTAGCCGATGTCATGACGAGAGATTGTTGTTTTGTGTGCCAAACGACCTCGGAAGCCGTGACGCTGGCACGGTGGATTGCCGAGCATCGTGAAGCGATGGCAGCATGGCTACGTGATCCTGCTAACCCCTTACGTTACGACGCACCCGGGCGCGAGGCAGGCACTCCTAGTCTTAGTACTCACGCCTTGCTGCGAGGGATAGAAACGCATGTCGTCGGGCCGATGTGTCACGTGCTCTATCGTTTTTCGACTGGCGATGCCTGCGGTCCGAATATGATGACGCGCAATGCCTATGCGCTGAACCAAGGTTACGTGCTCGCGCGGTTTCCGAGCGAAACCGGGATTGCGCCGTTGCGCGTCTTTCTAGAAACGAACATGGGCGGCGATAAAAAGCCGAGTTACGCTTTCTTTCAGTTCCCTGGGCATGGCAAGACCGTGCTGGCGGAAACGACAGTGCCGGGCGAGGTGCTCCGTCGCGTCTTGCGTGTCACGGCTGATGAAGTGCTTGCTTTGGAGCATGCTGGTCTGCACGGTGCCCACGCCAGCGGTATGCAGTCCTTTGCGTTCACCCCAGCCTCGGCAGTGGCGGCAATTTTTGCGGCCACCGGGCAAGACCTTGGTATGGTGGGTACCAGTAGCATGGCGCAACTCGCGGTCACGCGCGTCGATGACGGAGTGCATCTGTCCATTCGTTTTTCTGGACTGGAGGTCGGCACCGTCGGCGGCGGTACGAGCCTGCCACATGCACGTGCCTATCTACAAATGATGGATTGTCTCGGCACGGGCAAAGTCCACCGTTTTGCGCAGATCATTGCCGCGACCGCCTTGTGCTTGGAACTGTCAGCCTCGGCCAGTATGGCGGCGGCGGGGAGCCGCAACTTCGTTCAAGCGCACACTGAGCGCGGGGGAATCCGCTAAAAGGGGTTGGGCTGTGAGTGAAACGGAGAAGCGGGGAAACGGAGAAGCGGAGAATAGCAAGGGACAGAGTGATTCCCCGATTCTTGTTCCAGCTCATTCCCAATCTCCGGTTCCTATGCGCTTGATCGTCAATCCCACCTCTGGGAAAGGTCGTGGGGCACGGGTTGCTGAACAGGCGAATCGCTGGTTGCGTGACCACGGACAAGCCAATGAGGTCGCGTTCAGTCGCTCACCTTCTGAACCGGCGGAACTGGCGCGTGCCGCCATACGCGAAGGGTGCCCGCTGGTTGTCGGCGTTGGTGGTGATGGCTTGCTGAGCCAAGTGGCAAACGAATTGGTCGGTACCGATGTGGCTTTTGGAATGATCCCGGCGGGCGTCGGCAACGATTTCGCACGCGGATTGCAGGTTCCGTTGGATGTGGACGGTGCGTGTCGCGTCCTCCTGCATGGCGAGGCACGCAAGATTGACGTTGGCCAAGTCAATGATCGCTATTTCTTTTCTGTTGCCGTCCTTGGATTTGGGGCTGAGGTAAATCGCCGTGCCAACCGCTTTCGTCGCTTCCGTATCGACGCTTTATATACGCTGGTAACGGTGGCGACGATTTTTTCCTACGAGCCGCTGGCTTTCTCAGTGACCTATGACGGACGAGAGCGGCGCTGTTTAAGCTGGATGATTGCCGTGGGCAATACCTGGAGCAGCGCACGCGGCATGGCACTAGTGCCGGCGGCACGCCCGGATGACGGCGTGCTCGATGCCTGCATCATCAATGGCATGGGCAAGTGGGAATTGCTCTACACCTTTCCTCGCGTGTTCAAAGGGCGGCATATCTATTCTACAGGCATCGACACCATTCGCGGCAAGGAAATGACCATTGCTGCCGATGGACCGTGTGAGATCTATGCTGACGGCGAGCGGGTCGGCTTTCTTCCGGTCACGCTCAAAGCTGTACCCGAGGCGTTACTGGTGATGATGCCGCGATGTGAAGCACCGTCACAGGAGAAATGATGATTCGCCGGTCAGAGGGGTGCGTTGCTCGTGCGCCGCAACATCCTCCGCGAGCGACGGGGCAGACTTTTGCTGCTCTTCCGTTTATCTATGGCGCTGTGAATCTATGGCAGGAGACACCCAGTACGCTATTGGGCATCTAAAAAGCGCCTAAACGTACACGACCGGCCAGCGAAGGAGAGGGAAAAACATGACGCAGACGCCAGCAGCGACTATCAGTTGGGAAAAAACTGTACGAGACGGTAGGCCACAACTTCAGGTTGCTTATCGCGGCAGGCTCTCTGGTTCGGACCTTCGTCTCCATTACGGCTTCGATGGCTGGCAGGAGCCGGCGGATGAGGTGAAACTCAACGTCGTCGAACCTGGGCTTGCTGTGACGGACCCGCTCCCTCTAAGCACGCATATCTCGTTGGAGTGTGTCGTGACCGATGGTCAGAAGTGGGACAACAACCAAAATGCGGACTACCGACTGTGGATCGACTTCGAGCCGCTTGACGCCCATATGCATGTCAACGGCCGCAACTCCGGCGATCTTGGGGTTGCCAGTCTCCACACGGCCATGGCCTCGGCTGGCATTCGTCATGGTATTGTCTCGTGGGTAGAAAACCGCGCCCTTGATCGTCTGCAATGGCTCACGACCGGCCTTTTTCCGCTTGTCTGGGTCCGTCCCGGGCATACCCCGGTGAAAGAAGTGCGCACGCGCTTAGGCAACGGCTTTATCGGCCTCAAGTTGCATCCAACGGTAGATGACTATCGCCCGAATGATCGTGATTTGGACCCCTATCTGGAAGTTGCCGCCGAGCTGGGCTGCCCGGTTGCTTGTCACAGTGCGCCGGGAGATGCGGACCCGGACTATATTCGCCGCCTCGCGGAACGCTTTCCTTCGGTGTCGGTCATTCTCTACCACACCTATCTCGGGCCGGGGGAAGGGCGGCGGCGCGCTGCTCAACATGTGCGGGAACAGCCCAATCTCTATCTGGAAACGTCGTGGTGCAGTTGGCGTGAAGTTGTGCAACTAGTGGAAGAAACCGCACCGGAGCGCGTGCTCTTTGGTTCGGATGCGTCGGTAGACGGGCCACATCATTATTGCCGCCGCCCGCCAAACGTGGAAGGGCAAGAAACTTACAACGAAGGACTCGTTCCTCTCGTGCGTGCGCTGGGACCAGAAGCCGCACGAAGAGTGTTGGGCGATAACGCGCGGCGACTCTTCAGTCTCAACGGCAACTCCCATAGCTAATCAGTGCAAGGTCACGGCCGCTTCCATCAACACGGGCGTGACGATATGGCTGGCGGCGCGTTGCAGATCCCCAGCATTGGCGCTGCGAAAATCGCTGGCTGGAGACTCACAGCGCAGGCATTGCCGGAACGCAGATTCGTACACCCACCGTTCTTTTTCGTTCAACTGATAGCGCTCAAGAAACCGATCATTGGTGGCTTTTTCCTCTGGTGTCATGACGTAGTGTACCCAGCCACACTGCCGACACGTGACGAGGTGTCGGTCAAGCATGACCGTCGAAGTTCCTTGGTTCGTGTTGTGATTGTCTGGTGTCATTGTCGTTCTCCCCAGAGAAATGTGAGCATGTCTTTCAAATGCGCCCGCCAACTCGTCCAGTTGTGCCCACCGGTGAGTTCCTGAAAAAAACATCGGCAGCCTTTCGCTTGCAACAGCGGGACTAAGCGGTGGTGGGCGGGAATGAACTGTGGCTCATACTTGCCGACATCGAAGTAGCACGCGAGAGGATCACGTAGTTCTTCCACTAAAGCGGCGAGAGACTTTGGTTCGACCCAGCGCTTTTGCAAGACCTCGAATCGCTTGCGCAATTCCGCAGCCAAACCGGAGAGGCGGTTTCCTTCTAAGAGAAACAACGCACTGGATTGACCGCCGACCTTGGAAAATAAATGGGGACGCGACAACGCCAGATACGTTGAAATCAGCCCCCCCAACGAGGCCCCCATCACGCCGCGCGCTTCACGGTGCGCGAGCGTGCGGTAACGTTCCTCAATGTACGGCAAGAGTTCTTCTTCGGTGAAGCGACCATACTCTTCATTCGCCCAGTATTCGCGGCCACGATCCACCGGGTCCACCATAATGGCGATCACCGGGGTAATCTCGCCATTGTGTATCAGATTATCTAGCACCGTGGCGAGCCGTGCGCGGGTGAGATATTCACCGCCATCGTGGACATAGAACGTAGGAAACCGTGCAGTCTGGTCCGTCTCGTGACTGGGAGGAAGATAGACATAGACGCGGCGACGATTGTCGAGGAGCTGACTCTCAAAGGTGAACTCTTCCACACGTCCATGCGGAATCTCGGCATGTTCTTCGAGCTCCAGCGGCTCGTGGAAATCGCCCACCACGAAAAAAGAATTTTGCTCGCCAATGCCGTTGTCGACGGCGTTGGGACACAAAGGGTCCGTGATCCACTCGCCGTCGACCACCAGTTTATACTCGACGCGTACTGGTCCGCGTATGGTCATCGTATGGTAAAAGAAGTCCGTATCGCGCAACCGAGTCATCACGGTTCCACGCTGCTCCCATTGGTTAAATTCACCGGCCAGCGACACGCGACGTGCGCCTGGATCGTAGTAGACGAAGTGTACGGCTGGGCCGTCAATCATCGGCGTCCCGACTGCTCTCAATACTTGGCGAAAGCGCTCGACTTCATCGGCTAAGAGATCTGGTGGGGCTTCCTCTAGGCGCTGTCGCCACGTGGGGAACGTCGGAGCCGCCTCTTCACGTTTCGTGTCCATAGCCGTGGTATCCTTTGCTCAGCTAGCCAGAGAAGCGCTCCGCTGAGAGAAACTTGACTTCGCGTCGTAGCCCTTCATCGGTCGCGTACTGTTGAATCAGTTCTCGTAGCCGACTGACATGCTTGTCGCGGCTTTCCAGATTCGTAGGAAAGCCGAGGTCAGCAATGTTGCTTGACGAGACCAGCAATTCACGCATGAAATCCAACTCCGAGCATTCCAGCTCCCAGGTAATCTGCAGGGCGTCATCCAATGACACTGGGCCTTGCGCCTGCCGATGATAATCAGACACGCGGACCACCAAGGTTTCGACCACTTCCATGGGCAACAAAAAGGATTTTGCTTGGAACACGCCAGCGAGGAGCCCTTTATTGACCGCACGGATCAATGCCGCGTGTCCGCCTTCCTCCAGCGCCATGGTGCCCCATAAACTTCGGAGGTCCGGATTGTGTCCGAAGTTTGCGGCAAAGTTGATATAAATCTCTCCTACTTGGGTTTCCATCAGGGCGTGCGTATCGAGAATGGCAGTGAGTGAGGACATTCCCGCCGCCACGGACGGCGTATCAGTCTTTTCCTCGGTATTCATAGTTTGTCTCCTCCAGCGCTAGCTCTGCCTACCACGGAAGTGCTCTTCCGGCAATCTTTCCCCTGCTTCCTCTTGACCGTAAGGTCATACGAGCGGTAAGGGTAGGCCATGCCCGTCGCCTTTTTTACAAGCTTACGTGTCCGGTTATTCTTACTGATTGTGCTGGCCGTGCTCCCAGCGCTGGGGTTCATCGTTTACTCGGATCTTGAACAACGCCAGCTTGCCGCCGTGCAGGCACAAGAAGACACCCTACGTCTTGCGCAACTCGCTGCCGACGAACAAGCGCAACTCATCTCGGCTGCTCATCAGTTCCTCATCGCGGTGTCACAGCTCCCAGCCGTGCGCGACGGCGATGCCTCAGCCTGTACCATGCTCTTTGCGAATCTGCTCACGCATTATCCTGCCTACGCGAATCTTGGCGCACAGCGGCCAAATGGAGATACGTTTTGCAGTGCGGCTCCTCTGCCGCATCCCCTTAATGTCGCGAGTTTTGCTTGGTTTCAGCGACTCATCCACAATCGCGGCTTTACCGTCGGCGAATTTCAACAGAGCGTCCTCTCACCGGATCGCATCTTGGTCCTCGGCTATCCAGTGCTAGACGAGGCGAACGAACTGCGAGCCGTCGTGTCGCTCTCCATCACCCTCAATCGACTCAACCAACTGGCGGCACGTCTCCACTTACCGGCAGGCTCTACGCTCACTGCGGTGGACCGCAACGGCACGATCATCGTGCGTTATCCTGACCCGCAACATTGGCTTGGGCAGACGCTGCCAGAGGCACCGCTCATTAAGGCCGTCCTGACGACAGGTGAAGGAACAGCCCAAATCCCTGGCGTGGATGGTGTCGAGCGCTTGTACGCGTTCACGCAAGTCCGAGAGGCGGCTGATGTCGTCATGTACGTGAGTATCGGCATTCCTACTCAAGTCGCGTTTGCTGCAGCCCAGCGGCGTCTGAGCCGCGACCTTACTGCTCTTGGCGTTGTGACGTTTCTCGTTCTTGCTGCCGCGTGGGTGGGAGGTGATCGGATTGTCCTCCGACCCGTGCATGTGTTGCTCCGCGTGACGCAGCAGTTGCGTGCTGGCGATCTCACGGCCCGATCGGGGCTGCCCGAAGGGTTAGGGGAATTTGATCAGTTAGTGATGGCATTTGACGACATGGCGGAAGCACTCGATCATCGTGAGGTTGAGCGTGAACAGGCAGAGGCCGTGTTGAAGCGCCTGTCCCGTCAACTGCTTGACGCTCAAGAAAGCGAGCGCCGTGCTATCGCCCGCGAACTGCACGATGAGCTAGGCCAAGCGCTGCAAGCGCTCAAAATCAACCTGCAAACGGCACAACGGTTTCCGCAGAACAGCGGCCAGCGCTTGCAAGAAAGCATTGGCATCGTGGACCAGACCCTTCAGCAGGTACGCAATCTTTCGCTCGATTTGCGTCCCTCGCTGCTCGACGATTTAGGCTTGGTCGCCGCACTCGAGTGGTATGTTGACCGCCAGGCGCAGCGGGTGGGTTTCGCCGGTCATTTTACTGCGACCCCCCATGATCTGCGTGTCGATCCGGCGCTCGAAACCGTGTGCTTCCGTGTCGTGCAAGAAGCGCTCACCAACGTGGCTCGACACGCACAAGCGCAACAGGTGTGGGTCGAAGTGGAACGGAGCGACACCGAGCTGCATTTGCAGGTGCGTGACGACGGTGTTGGCTTCGACGTTCCCAGCGCACGTGAACGTGCGGTGCGCGGTGGAAGTTTTGGTTTGTTGGGGATGAGCGAACGCGTCGAACTAATTGGCGGCAGTTTGGAAACGACCTCCATCCCGGCACACGGCACGGAGATTCGCGTCCACTTTCCCTTAACGATGCGCAATGGTATGAACATTCAGCCGCCTTCCCGCCGCTGATTCCCCCTGTGCGCTGTGGAAACGAACCCCAATGAGAAAACCATGAACACCACGGCGATTCGCGTACTCCTAGCGGATGACCATGCGCTCTTTCGCGCGGGGTTGCGCATGTTGCTGGAACACATGGCCGGGGTCGAGGTCGTTGGGGAGGCGAACGATGGACGAGAAGCTCTCCAACTCGTGAAGAAACTCACCCCGGATATCGCGCTGATGGATATCTCGATGTCGGGACTCAACGGTCTCGAAGCCACCGCGCACCTGTCGCAAGAGTATCCAGACGTGCGCGTCATCGTCTTGTCCATGCACATCAGCGAGCAATACGTGACGCAGGCACTACGCGCCGGTGCCGCCGGATATTTATTGAAAGATGCCGCCGCGTCCGAACTCGAACAAGCCGTAAAGGCGGTTGCGCACGGCGAGACGTACCTGAGTCAGGCGGCGTCGCAGCATCTCGTGGCCGGCTATCGGCGTCGTGTGGACGGCGGATCTCAGGGTGAGCCGACTCCAGCGACGCCAGACGACGCTTTAACCTCGCGCCAACGAGAGATCTTGCAATTGATTGCCGAAGGCCACACCACCAAACAAATCGCTGCGCTCTTGCACCGCAGTGAAAAAACCATTGAGGCGCACCGCGCCCGCCTGATGAACCAGCTCGACATCCACGAAGTCGCCGGACTGGTCCGCTATGCCATCCGTATTGGTCTGGTCTCGTCCGAGAAGTAAACCAACCTCCTCGCCTCTCGGCTTTTCTCCGCGCCACTAAGGGTTTTCCCTACATCCATTTTGGGGAAAATCCCTCCCTCTTTTTGCGGGGTTTTTGATATCGCATTGTGGCTTCAGGACGATTACAACTAACCATAATGGAAACGGCTTACTCCACACCCTTTCGCATCCTCCTCGTCGATGACAGTCGGACGTTTCTCGACGCTGCTCGCCATGCCCTCGCGGAAGACGCACGGGTTGAGGTGGTTGGCAGCGCCTTGTCCGGCCAGGAGGGTCTCGAATTAACAGCGCGGGAACAACCTGACCTCGTCCTCATGGATGTGGCTATGCCTGGCATGAATGGCATGGAAGCGACGCGCTTGATCAAAGCCCAGCCCAACGCCCCGCATGTAGTGATCTTGACCTCGTACGATCTGACGCATTATCGCGCTGCGGCCAAGACGGTGGGGGCGGACGATTATATCTGCAAGGCCGATTTCGACTCGCAGCTCTTTCCTTTGCTTGAGACCTTGCTCGCCGCAAGAAATGTGTCTTCTCAGGTCAAACTGTCTCTGGACTGTCCAAGGAGGAACGGATGATGGAAAAGATGGCGCTTCAGAATGAACAGAAACGTGAAGGAATCGTAGTGTGGGACGCGCAGGGAGTGGTGGTTGCCTGGGGAGATGGCCATGCTCGTCGCTTTTCTTGGGACACCTTACGCCATTTGAGTCTTTGCACCGACTGTCGGGAGCAAAACCCCCAACAACTTGCCGCTTCCCATAG
>SYOC01000161.1 GCA_005804965.1 Pseudomonadota bacterium | reverse complement strand
GCCTTGTACAGGCCACGGTTGCGCAATGCGGCCAGCACGCTGTTTTCCTCGGGGCGCGGTATCCAGACCGGGTCGCCGTCGCTCGGGCGCTGCTGCGCGGCGCGCGTCCCTTGTCGCGCGGCTCGCCCGGCGGATGCGATCTCCAACTGAAGGCCATCGACGAGATCCTCGACCGAATAGCGCAACTCGGGCGACCACTCGACCATCCGGCACTGGTACGGCGGCGTGTGCTTGCCATTCACCGCGCGAGGCAAGCGCGCCAGCCGCGCCCTCGGTCCGTTCGCACCGGGGTCGCAGAGGCCGGCGGACACAATGGCATTCATCAGGCGATCGGCGACATTGCCGTCTGCCAGCGGTTCGCGGAGCAAATACCCAGCTTGATGATTGCCGGGTGAGGTCTCCAGCAGCCACGACGGCGGCAAGGTCAGCCGCTCCATGGCCACCTTGGTGCCGATGTCATCCAGCATCACCGCGTACAGAGCCTGAAAGCGCGCCTTCTGCCGCCGGAATTGGCCCGCCTCGTCGGGCCTGAAGACCGCGAGGCTGAAGTAGTTGTTGGCGCCGGCGGGCAGACTGATGGACAGCTCGGGTGTGCCCTGCCACGGCCTACCAGACCAGTCCCTGCCTGGAGCACGCGCGGGATCGCCCTCGAAGCTGACCACCACCGGCCGCGCATCGACAAGCTCGCCGAACACGGCCAGCAGAAAGTCACCGTTGCCGACCAGATCGATTTTGCCGGTTATGTCGGTTTCCACGGCGTCCGGCAGCAAAACTGTCTCGGGTGCGCTCATCACCGCGGCCCCTACGCGGCAGCTTTGCGCGCCGCTTCCAGCTTCAGCACCAAGGCGCGGATTTCTTCGTCCGACCTGCCGGCGATGCGCGCCGCGTTCAGCGCTGCCACTTCATGCGCGGGCCAGCCCACGCAGCGCGGCCCAAGGCTCACCTGCTTGGTCCACAAGCCTTGGGAGATGCGGAGGTAGATCGTGGAACGGGAGTAGCCTGATTCAAACTTGGCGGCGGGAAGCCTCAGTATCGTATGCGTCATCTTCAATCCTCTCTAACTGATAAGGGACATGCTGAGACGCAGCTTAATTGTGAGATTTGGGCGAAAAGATTCGCGGCGCAGGCGTTGGTAGACGTGTCCTTGCCGGACAAATCAATGACTTGGGCGAATACGCAAGTGCCGCGCTGAGCGGGACGCTGAGCGGCGGAGAGTGCGATTACCGAGGGGCGACGGACGTGCGAGCTGGGCGAAGAAATTCCGCCCAACTATTTGCCAGAACAATCCGTATTAGGCCGTGGCCAGATCGACGGATGCCGCGAATTCCTCCGGGCGCATGATGATGACGCCCATTTCCCTCGCCTGACGGGCGAAGTCTGCGTCACGCGTTACCAGGCAGATGGGGCCCGGCGGCACCGACTGATTGAAGGCCATCAGATGCTTGAGGATAGCCTCGTCGGCCCGATGCTCTCCCTTACCGCCGGAGTAGAAGACTCGCACCTGATCCGAAAGTGAATGTTGCTTCGGATCATCGCCGTCGAAATACAGCAGCACGTCCGCGCCCGGTTTGTCGAAGATGCGAGTAAGAGACTTGCCGAACTCCGTTCTTGCCCTGGTTCCCGGGAATCCATCCACAAAATACTGGCCAAAGATGTCTTGGAGATCGAAGAGAACATTGTGCCCGTCGATGAATAGCGTAAAGGGGTCGCCCTGCGCCGCTGCACGTCGAAGGAAGAATCGCGACTTCAGAGACCCAGCCCCGACCTCGCCAACTACTTTGGCCTTGTCATAGAGCAAGCCCGCCTTGTCGTCCATGGCTCGATAAAGTCGGTGGAGATCATCCCGATGCAACAGTTCGAACGCGGCAGCCTGCTGGATGAATTGACGCACCTCCGACAATTCCTCGAGCGTTTGCGCCTCGTTGATTCTTACCAACAATCCCGCCGCCGCCGCGGCAATCTCGCCCTGCGGTAATCCCAGGCGGTGCGCGAGGTCGCCGATTTCGCGCTCCAGTTGGTCTGCAATGCCGCGAAGCTCCGGGAGCGGGTTCAATGCTTCGAGCCGCGCGCGCTGTATTTCTGTGAGCAACTGTCGCCGCTCCTCGATCAGTCGGGTCAGCACTGCACGGTTCCCGTAATTCAGGTCGGTCGCGCGCTGCCTTTCAAGCACCCCGGCAGCTCGGCCGACCAAATCACTCTGCCGTGCGCCTGCAAGGGCTTCCTCGACAGCCCGGACGGGCACGAACCATTGCCGCAACGTACCCGACAGAGCCTTGGCGACGCCGTTTTCGATGCTCTGTTGAAGCGATGCCTGCAGTTCGGCCAATTCTTTCTTTGCCTGGGCGCGTTCTGCTTCGCGGGTCTTGGAATCATTACGGGCGCTGACCAGATCATTGCGCAGGCGATCGATCTCCTTTTGCTTTTCCGTGATCTTGTCCTGAAGTTCTTTCCTCTCCCGTTCCCCCTTCCTCGTGACCCGGTCGAGTTCGGCCTTGGCTGATTCAAGCGCCTTGTCGGGCTTGCCCTTTGCGACATGGCCTTGATCCCCACCCATGCGCGATTCAGGCGGTAAGGTGTCGCCAAGCAAGCCCTTGGTATTTTCCAGGAACGACGCAAATGCGGAGCGAATCGATTCGGCGGCCTCCGCGCGCCCTGCTTCGCCGGTGTCTTGACCGTCCCACCCATCGATGAACTCATGCGCCAGGTCTCGCACCGCTTCGCGTTCATCGATTAGCGCAGCGGCCAGAAAGTCAGCCTCGCCGAAATAGCCGGCCAAATCCGAAAACCCTTCCTGCAGCGCCGCCTCCGACAGGACCACCACGAACTCGCTGGCGAGACCTGTGCCCCGCAGAAGCGTGGCAGTATATGTGTCGAGGTGGCGGTCATTCTTCAGCAACGACTTGATGCGCTGGCGCGCCACAGGCACGTTTTGCGCAATGACTCGATGCCCTTGGAAGATGGCAGGCATTACGGAGGCCGTGCCTAAAATGCGCTTGGCGTCGAGCCGATCTACCAACCTGCAGAAGGCGGCGACGACGGCGTCGGGAACGGGGTGTTCATCAATGTCCATAAAAGGTCATTCTTTGCTAAACACCTTGCGTTACGTCTTCACGTCGGGATGCTCATCCGGTGCCTCGCCAGCTAGGTCGGTCTCAACAGGGTCATTGACAACGGACTGATCGTTGGGCAGGTCAGCATCAAGCCCATCGCCGTCTGAATCCAGCATGGGTGCCGCCGCAGCCTGCCGCAGGGCCTGCAACGGCGCCAAGCCCAGGCTATTGGCAGCCGACTCTGCATCGACCGCCGAGTACTTGCCGCGCTCAAGCGCCATGGAGATTTGATGAATGAATTGAGGTTTCAATTTCAAAGCAATCAAGTATGCGCACATCGCAGCTGCTGGGCCACCGTCCAATACTTGCAGTCGAAGGATCGCAGACAACATGTGGCTTGGATCTGCGGCTGGCCCGAACTGAATGGCCACCGAGAAGCGAAGATAGATGCCAAGTGCCGTTGGTGTTAGTTGGGCACTGAATGCTCCAGCCGCTTCTTGAGAGAGCGCCTCAAATTCTAGTTGGAGCTCCGATGTCAAATATTTTGCATCCCCGTATTGCCGCTTGCGGTAGCGCTCCACTCTAGCGTCCAGTTGCCTCCGCAGGTCCGACTCATCTAAAGGAACGGATCGATCGCAATAAAAACTCGCCCAAAGGGTCGCGCAAACAATCGCGTGGGCACACGTTCCCTCTGTGGATCTTGCCGTATCGCTTTTCAGTATCTTCTTGGAATTTTCGAGGAAAATACCAACAAGATCAGATCCCTGGACAGGACGGGACGCGACCGACGCGGGCCGTCGTCCAAACGCATCCAAAACCTCGGGCAACCATTTGCCCAACCCAAGAACACGAACAAACCTGGCAGCGGATCGCTGCGTCAAATCCCGAGTCTGCTCGCTTACCCATTCGCGCCAAAGATGCTCGAATTTTGGAGCTTCTAATAAAATTGCCCCGGCCACCGCCTTTTCGTGAAACCCCTCCCACTCGGCCGCCGTCAAAGGAAAAAAGCACTTTACCGCCTCCAAGCACAACCACCGATCCGCATCATTCAGCCCAGATTCGCCTGGGAGACCCACGACTCGCCATTCCGGCAATAGTTCCGCGATTACAAAAGCGTGCGCGTCACCCAGATTGAACTGGGGCGCAGATGCAAACAACTTATAGGCATTTGACGAAGAGGAGGCGGTCTCTGAAATTTCACATACCCTAGCGCCCAACATCCGAATGCTCCCCTGGGCGCACAGAATTTGCCACTCCCACCTCGTCAGGGCTACGTATTCCATGCTCATCTCAGCCAATTTTTTCGAAAACGAAGTGCTCTTTGGGCATTTCTTTTAAAAATGGGTGCGGCACACCGTGATACGACATAAACAAATCACGACGACTGCGTGTCAACCCGACAAAGAAATGCTTACGCTGCCATTCATCAGAGGAAAGCTTGAGGGGCTTCCCGTCTTCAAAGGAAATGTCACTGGTAAGGCCGGGCAGGAACACAGAATTGAAGTCCAAACCCTTCGCACTCTTGTACGTCATCAGATAGCAAATGCGCTTGGTATCGCTTTCCGGCAGATCGCCGTTGTCGCTTCCCAGGAACTGAAGTGGAATACGATTTTTCTGCAAATGGCTGTTGAACGCCGAATAGTCTGTTATGCGACCTCGTTGCTTGCGCGGTGGCGGATTGGCCTTGCCCTCGGCTCTTGCGACCGCACACGCAAAATCATGAATTTCAGCATGGGTTGGAAAAAGAACGGCAGATGGTCTTCCAACCGTGCTCACGACCTTGGCCTTGCTCCAGACCCAAGCGACTTCTTTGGCCTGCGTGCTGGCTGCGACCATGTGGACGTCCACATCATCGACGATCGAAACCAGCGCCCCACGCATAACTTTCGCCCATGGATAAATGGTCGATGCAATTTCGTAAGTCTTCTCCGATAGCCTGTAGATGTGTTTGAGTTTGTTGCTCTTTGTCCCCAGAACCTCAGGCAGGTCGCGTCGTTGGACGCGTTTGTGATAAAGCGACTGAGCAGGGTCCCCTGCCCAAATCGTGCGCCTGGCAAGCTTTTGAATTTTCCGGATTTTCTCTTCGGTTATGTCTTGCACTTCGTCAACGAACGCCCAGTCGTATTTTTCCGATTGGCTGACGAACGAATCGACGGTAAAAATATCCACATTGTCATCACCCAGTCCTGACGCAACGAGGTCTTTCAAGGCATGTGTGTATGTTACGAAGCAAAGTGACGCCTGCTTGTTCTTTGTACGCAGTTTCTTTACGGCATGAGTCAAGACAATGGTTTTCCCAGTCCCCGCATAACCTTCGATCCAGTGGGAGCCGGTGCCAACGACGACTTCGTCAAGAATTGCCTCTTGCGTCGTGTCTAGTGAGTCAAGCGATATCATCCAATGCACGGTAATCCTCCGAACTTCAAATGGCCACGTTCAGCCTGTACGCAAATAGTTAGTGACCTGGTGACTCGTCTTACACACGCGGCGTGAAGAACAATCACAGATAGGCAAATCGACGGACATATTAGCGCGTATAGAAAAGGTCTTAAGGCTTACTCGACTCCAGACTACTTCTTCATGTGCTTACGAATCGTTTCAGCACTGCGCCCCAGTGGATTCTCGTTCTTTGCGATTTGGAGCGAGCACCAAACGTCAGACTTGTCTTGATGTTTGCGCGCGAGGATGCGGTACGCCTTCCGCCAGCGCTCGTGCATAGCTTGAGTGTCCAATTTGCGCGCATCGCGCCGCGCCGTGGATGATTGGTAGCGACCCGCAGATTCCGACACCGGTGGCAGATCCACCATGCCCAGGATTGCGGCCCGGTCGATGATGGGGTGGTTGCCTTCAAAATTGACAACCTCGCTCAATGGGAGCGAGTGCCCGGATACCTTCAGTGATACCGGCGCAGCGGAATCCAATTTCAGAGCGCCCAGCCGCTTCTTGCCTTGCAGGTTGCCGAGCGTGAAGACGCCGCTTGCCTGGTCCCACTCCGGTTTGCCTTTCAATCCGAGCGCGCCAGTTAGCCAGCGCGCAAGCTGCGCGTCCGTGACCTGCCATTGCCGCAGTCGCGACAGGTGGATCTTCACCCGCCCCATGGCGGGGGGCTCGTCACAAGCCACATACGCCCACGCCGGCTGACCGTTCCGCGCGGGCAGCACATGCACGGGCTTGAAGCAGTTTTCCTCACAGCCGGAGCATTCCACCATCGTCGCCGCCGCAGTGGGGGCGACCCATCCGGTCTCCTGCAAGGCCTCGATCGCACCCTTCGGCCATCGCCGCACCTGTTCCCAGGCGAGGACGGTATCGCCCTCGGGACCGAGGCGCTGCAGAATCTCCTGCAGTACGTCCGCTAGTGTCATGCGGCGCCGCTCGCCGGTTCGGCTTCCGGCGTCATCAGTTCGATGCCGGAGTTGGCAAGCATGGTGCGGATAATCCCGTCGCGTCCATCGTGGCGCAGAGCGCACCAGTTGGGATAGCTGATCTTGAAGTTGCGCATCCGTGCGCGCGTCCCGAGCGTGCGGGCGAACGTCACGGCGATCTTCGCCTGGGTGACGTGATACGGCGGCAGGGTGAGCTTGTCCATCAGGTCATAGACCGCCTTCGGGTCTTGTTTCGGTTCGGCTTCCACCGTGACACGGCGTTTCTTCCCGCTCATCAGGCTCAAACGAAGGCTGCGCACCGCCACCGATTCAATCCCGCTGTCCTCGGGATACTTGAACACAAAATGCCGGCTCGCCAACCCATCCAGCGCGTACACCCGGTCGTCTGCAGCAAGCTCATCCAGGTCATCGAACTTCAGGATTGCCGAGGCAAAAATCTGCTGCAACTCGGGCACCGATTTGGTGTTGCCCGGGGCGTAGATGTCCAGCGAGCCCTCGGCTTGAGAATAGACGAAGATGATCTCGAAGGCAGGATGCCGGGCACGGGGCGAAAGGGAATTGCGCACCCACTCCAGGCCGGACTGGGCAAAAGCCTCGGGGTAGGCGAAGAAATACTCCTTGTCGTAACGGCGGAAGACTTCCACCTTGCAGTTTCGTCCGCGGCCCTCCTTGGTGGAAAAATGATGGCTGATCGCCTTCGCCAGCCGGTCGGTGTCAGCGGCATCCACCAGCGGCGGCAAATGGGGCAGATCGCTGCGCTTGCGCCAGAGGGTCTCGGCGATGTTGTCCGAGTGCAGGAACAGCGTGGC
>SYOC01000160.1 GCA_005804965.1 Pseudomonadota bacterium | reverse complement strand
CCCACTTCGCCGAAATCTAAGTCAGCGAACAGATCGCGGAAGCCGTTCTCGGGGAACAGATAGCTTTTGCGTTCGTGGTTGTCGTAGCGCTTGGTGTAACTATCACGCAGCGTCCACACCGGGTCGGCCCGGAAGCGATAGCGTGCATTGATGGTCGCGTTCTTAATCAGCGGTATTTCGTATTGGCCGAACGCTTTGCCGCTTTTGACGATGTTTTCATACACCAACCAGCCGAAAATCTCATTCCGCCATTGCACCCAGTTCATATTGTCTCCACCCGCCGAGTGGAAAGTATTCCGGGTGCTGTACCACATCTGTAATTCGAGATCGCCAATACGGGTTGACCCCCACGCTGCCACGCTCCCGAGCGTGACGCTCGCGGCGATCATGATTCCCACAAGAATAGATCGTCCTCGCCAAGATACCCTCATGTCCGCACTCCCTCCTAAGAAGATTGATTGAAAAGAACTCGTGCCGGATTAACGATTGAAATGTTGTGTCGCCGTCAGTGGCTGCCCTCCTGTTTCCCTCACAAGATTCGCTTTCCTAGCGTTTGTCGCCGTGCTATAAGGCTTGGCGTTCTTTCTCACTCTTGACGCGCGACTGGGGAGCATATCTTGACTGGGCACAAAAAGTCATAGCGAAATTATTCAATTTTCTTTCAATTTTTATTCAATTTGCTTCAAGGGGACGGAGCTACCACGTGTCACGCACTGGTGATATCACTTTTGCCTCGTTTCACCTCGACCTAACGGATGAGCGTCTCTGGCGTGGGGCGGAAGAAGTTCCGCTGCGACCCAAGACGTTTGCGGTCTTACGTTTCCTTCTCGAACGGCCAGGTCGCCTCATTACCAAGGAAGAACTCCATGACGCTGTCTGGCCCAAGACTTCGGTGAGCGACGTGGTGTTGCTGGTCTGTATTCGCGAGCTGCGGAAAGCGTTGGGAGACCAAGTCGAAGCGCCGCAGTTCATCGAAACCGTGCCGCGCCGCGGCTACCGATTCATCGCTCCCCTCAATGCCGAGTCGTCAGCCCCAAGCCCCACCCCCACTTCCCTGGTTGTCCCCCAGCTCACGGCTGCGCCGCTCATCGGCCGTAGTGCAGAGATCAAGCAGTTACACCAATGGCTGCAAAAAGCCGCAACTGGTGAACGGCAAGTCATTCTCGTGTCAGGCGAAGACGGCATCGGGAAAACCGCACTGATTGACGCTTTCCTGCAGCAGGCGGCAACAACAGAAACATTACAGATCTGGCGTGGACAATGTATCGAGCACCACGGTGCCGGGGAGGCATATTTGCCGGTGTTAGATGCCCTTGGTCGCTTGTGCCGCCATCCCCGCAATCACGAGCTGCGCGAGCTGCTGCAACAGTATGCTCCGACCTGGCTGCTGCAACTGCCAGGGTTTCTGCATCACGTCGATCACGAAGCGCTCCAGCGGAAAATGCAAGGCATCTCACGCGAGCGCATGCTCCGTGAAATGGCGGAACTCCTCGATGCTTTTAGCGACGCGGCTGGCAGCGACGCGACCTTAGTCTTATGGCTCGAAGATATGCACTGGAGCGATGCCTCAACGCTCGACCTCTTCTCTTTTCTTGCTCGGCGACGAGAACCTGCTCGTCTGCTGTTCATTGGTACCTATCGCCCGGCTGAGGCGCTGCATCACGACCATCCACTGCTAAACGTGAAACAGGAGCTACAACGCCATCATTTCTGCGAAGAACTGCGACTCGGTTTTCTCACGGAGGTTGAGGTTGAGAACTATGTAGTCATGCGGCTTTGTCCAGAGTCTCCTTCCACTCACCTGCGCACCTTCGCCCACGCACTGCACCAGCGTACCGAAGGCAATCCGCTCTTTATGGCTGACGTCGTGAATGCCATGTTCGTCCACGGCACCGGCGATCTTGCCGTAATATCCCAGCAAATGCTCGCGGAGACACCGCTCCGCCTCCCAGCCACCCTCCAGCAGATGATCGATCATCAGGTCGAACAATTGCCGAGCACAACGCAACAGATTTTGGAAGTGGCGAGTATTGCCGGAGTCTCATTTTCTGCTGCTGCCGTCGCGGCTGGGTTAGATATGGACATTGTCGAAGTCGAGCATGTATGTCTCACCCTTGCCCGGCAAGAGCGCTTTTTACGTATCGATGGTGTCAGCGAATGGCCAGACGGCACGGTCGCAACCCGTTTCACATTCATCCATACGTTATATCCAGAAGCTCTCGCGCAACGCTTGACAGAAGCCCAACGGGCACGGCTCCATCGGCGGATTGGCGAACGCGAAGAGGCCGCCTATGGCGACCACGCGAGCGAGATCGCCACAGAGTTGGCCACCTTGTTCGAGAAGGGGCGGGACTATGCACGTGCGGTTCGTTATCTGCAAATTGCCGCACAAAACTCGATCCGCCGTGGCGGCTATCGCGAAGCCGTTCTCCTCACCGCGAGAGGACTCAAACTCTTCACTCATCTCCCCAAGACAGAGGAACACACTCGCCAAGAGCTAGCGATGCAGATGCGCTTCGCGACCGGATTACGTGTCACGCAGGGCGCACTTGCCCCGGACACTGTGGCGGCCTACCACCATGCGCAGTCGCTGTGTGGTCAACTCGGTGAATCGTCGCAGTTATTGTGGGCACTGACCGGCATTTTTGATTTTCATTTTTTTCGTGGAGAGTTTCAGAACGCTTACGAGTTAGGGTTACGTTCGTTGACTTCCGCCGAGAAGACGCAACATCCCGCCCAACTAGTCTGGTCACACGCAGAACTCGGGCTGAGTGCATTTCGCCTCGGGGAACTGACGAGCGCCCGACGCTCGCTCGAACAAGCCCTCGCGCTTTATGATCCGCAGCGGCATTTCCCCTCTATCGGAGCAGCATGTACATCGTACCATACGCTAACGTTATGGCTCCTCGGGTACAGCGATCAGGCTGCCGTTTGCCTGCAGCAAGCCCTGGCCTTGGTCGAAGACCGGGGTCATCCCTATAGCCGCGCCTATGCTTCCTACTACGCTGCCGTGTTCCGCTATCTGCGCCATGAAACAGACGCGGCACTGCCACTCGTAGACACCAGCATCGCCATCGCGGTTGAGTACGGCTTTCCCGAGTGGGAGCAACAAGGAAACGTCCTGCGCGGCAGTATTCTCAGCGAACAAGGCGAAGTGACGCAAGGCATGACGCTCATGGACGAAGGCTTGGCAGTTCTCAAAACCATGGGAGCAGAAGGGGTGCGATCCTACGCCATGGGGTGGCAAGCCATGACGTATGGCACGGCCGGCCAACCGGAAACAGGGCTGGCTATCGTCGAAGAGGCGCTCCTCCTTGCGCGAGACAGTGGCCAGCAAGTGCTGGAAGTTGAGCTGCTCCGGCAAAAGGGCGAATTATTATTGCTCCTCTCCGCTCACCAATCTGACCTCGGCCAGTCGCCAACTGCAACTGTCAACAAAAAGCGCAAGTGTCTGTCTTTCTAGCAACAGCAACAGCACCCGGCGTCACCTCACAAAGAAAAACTGCTGATTTTTCGCGGCATCGAGAAGCCTGAACCCTTGGCACGATTCCTGCTCTCCTTATAAAACACCAGCGCACTGGGCGAAGAGCCCAAAAGAGAAGGTTCCCCTCCTACCTTCTCTTCCGCAAACAGGGACGGTGACTCCCTCTCACCGTCCCTTTCCTCCCTCTCCTCATTTTCCCCTTCAGCACTTCTTTAGCCTGCCTCTCTTCATCACAGCTCAGCTCGTTCACCCACGCACCAGCGCCACGCATCTGTTGCTCTAGCAACTCGTTGTTGCTTCTCTGCTGTCTTTCTCATCAGCCTGCCGTTCGCGTCTTTCTTTCTCCTCCTTTTGTACTAACAAAACCCTCCTCTTTTCCAATACTTAGAGGATTTTTAACGCACGCCGCCCGGTTGGTTCGCGAATTGCCCTTGGCACATCCGGCAATGCACCACCGCCAAAACCAAGTACACTGGAGGAAGGCATCGTGACCCGAGAGCAGCGTGAACGACTGGTCGTCATCGGCAATGGCATGGCAGGAACCAGAGTAGTCGAGGAAATTTTACAGCGAGACGTACATCGGTTTGCGATCACCATGTTTGGTGCCGAACCTTACGGCAACTACAATCGCATCCTGCTCTCTAATGTGCTGAACGGCTCACAACGCTCGGAAGAGATCTTCCTGAATCCACTGAACTGGTACAGCAAGAAAGGCATTCAACTCCACGCTGGCGTCAAGGCTCTCTACATTGATCGCCAGCGCCGCGTCGTTGTCGGTCAACCCATGCGCACAACAGCCGCAGCCTACGGACTCGACGGCTGCGAACAGACGGCACCACGCTGCGAAGCCCCCTACGACAAAGTCATCATCGCTACCGGCTCACGTCCGTTCGTGCCACCCATCGAAGGTAAGGAGAAGACCGGCGTTTTTCAGTTTCGGACTATCGACGACTGCGACCAGATCGCTGCCTACGCTGCGCAATGCCGCACAGCCGTCGTCATTGGCGGTGGCCTGTTGGGCCTCGAAGCCGCGCGTGGCTTGCTCACCCACGGGGTCGAGGTCACCGTGCTCGAAGCTCTACCCCAGCTTATGGCAGCACAGCTTGATGCAGAAGCCGCAGCGCTCCTGAAGGAGGCCATGGAGCAGATGGGCGTGCAGGTGTTGTTGGAAAAGGTCTCCACGCACATTTTTGGTGACGGTCGCGTCTCTGGCTTGCAATTCGCCGATGGCTCCAGCTTTGCGACAGACATGGTCGTCATCAGCGCTGGTATCCGCCCCATCGTCGAAATCGCCACAGACTCGGGTCTCACCGTAGAAAAAGGCATCGTCTGCGATGACCAGATGCGTACCAGCGATCCCAACATCTTTTCTGTCGGGGAGTGCGTGCAGCATCGCGGCGTGCTCTATGGTCTGGTCGATCCTATTTGGGAACAAGCGGCGACTTTGGCCGAGGTCATCACCGACAGGAATCCCGACGCCGCGTATACAGGTTCAAAGCTCGCCACCAAATTGAAGGTCATGGGTGTCCAGCTCGCGTCTATGGGGGCAACGAAAGCAATGCATCCAGATGACGAAGTCGTCGTGTATCGCGAACCTTCGCGCGGGGTCTACAAAAAGCTCGTCATTCGCGAGAACACCCTGATCGGCGCGATCCTTTTGGGCGAAACAGACACGGCTGGGGTACTCACGCAAATGTTCACCCTCGAATCTGCCCTGCCAGAGCGACGGGCAGATTTGCTCTTCGGCAGTTCGAGTGGTGCGCCGATTCTCTCGGTCTTCGACCTGCCCGACCACGCGCAAATCTGCAACTGCAATGGCGTCTCCAAGGGCTGTATCAAAGAAGCCATCCAGGTCGGCAAATGCAAATCCGTCACCCAGCTCGGGGCACATACGAAGGCCGGCACCGGCTGCGGCAGTTGCAAGAGCCTGATGCTGCAACTGTTGGAAGTCTACGCAGGTGAAGTCGTCGAAGACCCGAGCGAACATTACTACGTCCCTGGCATGCCTCTGACCAAACCAGAACTCATCGCCGCCATCCGTGCCTTCAGCTTAAAGAGCGTCAGCGCGGTCTTTCTCACGCTCGCCAACGGCAAAGAGGACCCGGGCAGCAAAGCCGGTTTGGCGTCATTACTCAAGTCATTGTGGCCGCATGAATACGAGGACGAGCGCGATGCCCGCTTCATCAATGATCGCGTACACGCCAACATTCAACGCGACGGCACATTCAGCGTGATCCCCCGCATCTATGGCGGCGTCACCTCGGCTGCCGAGCTGAAAAAGATCGCCGAAGTCGCGGAAAAGTATCAAGCAAAGATGGTCAAATTTACCGGCGGTCAGCGCATTGACCTGCTGGGTTTCAAGAAAGCTGACCTCCCCGCCATTTGGCAAGAATTGGGTATGCCCAGCGGACACGCCTACACCAAGGCATTTCGCACCTGCAAAAGCTGCGTCGGTACGGACTTTTGCCGCTACGGCCTAGGGGATTCCATCGCGCTCTCGCAAAAGATCGAGCGTCGGTTTCAGGGCGTCGAGTCGCCCCACAAGATGAAACTCGCTACCGCTGGGTGCCCGCGCAATTGTTCAGAAGCATATGTGAAAGACTTGGGCGCAGTCGCGATCGAAGGCGGCCAGTGGGAACTCTACATCGGTGGAGCAGCCGGCGGATCGGTACGGAAGGGCGATTTGCTGTGTACCGTCAATACACACGAGGAAGTCCTCACCATGATGGGGCGCTTCATGCAGTATTACCGCGAAAACGGCAAATATCTCGAACGCACCTACGGCTTCGTGGAGCGCCTCGGCATCGACACGCTCCGCGATGTGCTGGTGCGCGACACCGAAGGCATCTGCGCACGGCTGGATGAAGAAATCGCAGCAGCAGTGGCCGCATACAAAGATCCCTGGGCCGAGGCCACGGCTCCGGTAACTGCCGGACAATTCTCCGCTCCAGTGGAAGTCCAAGTAAGGGAAAGGGAAGCGGTGCACGCATGAACACGGATATGACAACTTTCGACGAGCGTGCTGAGCGACGTTGGGCTAACGGAAAAACCTCGTGGCGCAGCGTGGACCTTGGATCGGTGGAGGTTATTCCACCGGGCGAAGGGCGCACTTTTGTCGTGCAACAGACGGAGATTGCCGTCTTTCGCCAGCGTGACGGGCAACTCTTCGCAGTGGACAATCATTGCCCCCACCGTGGTGGCCCACTCGCCGACGGGATTGTGGGTGGCGGCACGGTGATTTGCCCGCTCCACGCGCGGAAATTCGATTTAGCAACTGGTCGCTGTCAAGGCGAAGAGATGCCACTACGCACCTATCTCGTGCGAGTGGTCAATCACCGCATTCTGCTTGAGCTTCCTTAATCATGACCGCGACCACTACTCGCACAGTGAAGACGGCCTGTCCCTACTGCGGCGTAGGCTGTGGCATGCAGCTCACCGTTAGGGACGGAAGGGTCGTAAAAGTCAGCGGCGATCCCGCCCATCCCAGTAATGCCGGGCGACTCTGTACGAAGGGCCTGACCAGCGCCGCCGCTATTACCGCCCCAGGTCGCCTCACTTCTGCCTATACACGTGCCGCTAAAGATGCCGACCTCATGCCGCTGGCTGTCGACGACGCCATTCCCCTGGCTGCCCAGCGCTTGCGTGCCATTATCGACAAGCATGGGCCGGATGCCGTCGCGTTCTATGTCTCCGGGCAGATGTCGCTGGAGGCGCAGTATGTTACTAACAAGCTCGCCAAAGGGTTTATCGGCACCAACAATATCGACGCGAACTCCCGCCTCTGTATGTCGAGCGCGGCGAGTGGCTACAAACAATCCCTCGGTGCCGACGGTCCGCCCGGGTCGTACCAAGATATTGAGCACAGCCATGCGTTCTTGGTGGTCGGCTCCAATATGGCCGATTGCCATCCCATCCTGTTTCTGCGCCTGCTGGAACGCCGCAAGCAGGCGGGTGCCAAGCTGATCGTCGTCGATCCGCGCCGGACGGCAACTGCTGAAAAAGCCGATCTCTATTTGCGGATTAAGTCGGGAACCGATCTCGCATTGCTCAACGGCCTTCTTTTCTTGTTGAGGGAACATGGTCAGATCGATGAGCACTTCATCGCTACACACACAGAGGGATGGGACGCGCTGTCGTCGCTTTTGGACGCATACACCCCGGCAGTTGTCAGCGAGCTCACTGGCATTACCGAGGCCGATATCCGCCAAGCCGCACGGTGGCTCGGGAAGGCACCAGAGTGGATGAGCTTCTGGACCATGGGCCTCAATCAAAGTACCCACGGGGTATGGCACACTAACGCTCTCTGTAATCTTCATCTGGCAACCGGAAAAATCTGCCGCCCTGGAAGCGGTCCATTCTCACTCACCGGTCAGCCCAATGCGATGGGCGGACGCGAAGTCGGCTACCTCAGCCACGGTCTCCCAGGACAACGCACCGTGGTTGAGGAAAACGACCGACACCAAATAGAAGACCTGTGGGGCATCCCGCGCGGAACGATTCGCACCCAGTCTGGACTCGATGCCCTCTCACTCTTTCGCAAACTGGCCGACGGTACCGTCAAAGCCGTGTGGATCATCTGCACCAACCCCGTCGCTTCATTACCAAACCGCAGCGAGGCAATTGCCGGACTGCAAAAAGCTGAACTGGTGATCTCGCAAGATGTTTTCTTCGATACCGAGACCAATCGTTACGCCGACATCCTCTTACCGGGCGCGTTGTGGGCAGAAGCCGAAGGCGTGATGGTGAATTCGGAACGTACGCTGACACTGACGGAACAAGCCGTCGAGCCACCCGGGCAAGCGTTGGCAGACTGGCGTATCGTCGCGCAGGTCGCGCAAGCCATGGGTTATGAGCACGCCTTTGCCTACGAAAGCGCCGCTGACGTATTCGAGGAAATTCGCCAGACTTGGAACTCCACGACTGGCTACGACATGCGCGGAGTTAGCTACGAAAGACTCCGGCAGGAGCCTATGCAATGGCCGTGTCCGCCGGCTGCCGCAGCACGCAACCCCATGCGCTACCGTCTTCCCACACCTCAAGAGGGCGAGCACCAACTGAGGTTCCCTACACCTTCTCGGAAAGCCCGTTTCCTCGCTCGCCCTTACTTGCCACCGGCAGAAACTCCGGACGCAGCTTATCCTATGATCCTCAACACCGGACGGCTTCCGCATCAGTGGCACACGCTCACCAAGACGGGCAAGATTCCGACGCTAAACAAACTCAATCCTCGACCGTTCGTAGAACTCCATCCGCACGATGCCGAGGCATTGGGGATCGTGGCTGAAGACCGGGTGAGGGTGCAGTCTCGCCGTGGACAGGCTGCGTATCCGGCGGTACTTACCGACCGCGTCCAGCCCGGCAGTTGCTTCGTGCCGTTTCACTGGAATGATTTGTTCGGCCCTAATCTTGCCGTGAATGCGGTCACCAACGATGCCGTCGATGCGACTTCCCTCCAACCCGAATACAAATACTGCGCGGTTCGGTTGGAGAAGATGCCGATGGAAGGCATAGCGGTCAAAGCGCCGATCAGCTTTGCCGTACCGTCATCGTTTAACGAGGAGCAACTTGCTCAGATTGGGGTCGGTCTTGGTCAAGACACAGCAGCACCGGTCATGGTGCTCTACGCCTCGCAGACCGGTAACGCCGAACAACTCGCCCAGCGCCTGGGAGAACGCCTGCACGACGCTAACGTGTACGCCACAGTCCTGGGCATGGACGCCTACCCAGCAGCAAAACTCACGCAAGAAACCTTGGTCATCATCGTTACGAGCACCTATGGCGATGGCGATGCCCCAGACAACGCCCGCGCGTTCCTGGCCTTCTTGCAGAGTTCTGTTGCCCCGCGTCTTCCACGATTGCGCTATGCCGTACTCGCACTTGGCGATTCTGTATTTGCGCAATTCTGCCAGTGTGGAAAAAATTTCGACCTTCGTCTCGCAGAACTTGGTGCCCAACGGTTGCTGCCACGAGTCGAATGCGATGTCGATTTCCATGCATCAGCAGAAACATGGATGGGGCAGGTGCTCGTGACGCTTGCCTCCTCTGCAAGAAACCAGTCTGAGGAAAATGTTCAGCTACGCGCCACATCGACGCACATACCGGTGAGGGAAGTGCGCACCTGCGGTTACGATAAATCTCGCCCATTTCCAGCACGACTCTTGACCAACCGCGTGCTCAACGCACCAGGATCAAGTAAGGAGACACGCCACTACGAATTGCAGCTTGAAGGTTCGGGCTTGCAGTATGAAGCTGGCGACACCTTGGGGATTTGGCCGACCAATTGCCCAGCGCTGGTAGCAGAAATTCTTCAGCAGCAAAAGCTGGACGGCGAAGCCTTGGTCACACTCCACGGTGTGGGAGAACTCTCCTTACGAGACGCCTTACTCAAGCATCGAGAACTCACGTGCGCGTCTCGCGAACTCATACACACCATCCTCGTGCGTAGCAGGACCAGCGCAGACGTTCATGCTGACACGCGAGCAGACGCTATCGAGTACATGCTCAAGGGGCGGCAATTGGTGGACGTGTTACACACCTATCCACAGGCGCGGCTCAGCGCCGAGGAACTGATCTCACTGCTGCAGCCACTACGTCCACGACCGTATTCTATCTCCTCCAGCCCAAAGGCCCACACTGGGCAAGTGCATCTAACAGTTCGGACCTTGCGCTACGCTTGCTCAGGACGCATGCGCAAAGGCGTCTCTTCGACGTTTCTTGCCGACCGTGTCGGCGATGGCACCGTGCCAATGTTCGTGCGTCCGTCGCCACATTTTCATCTTCCCGCCGACGCCTCCGCTCCTGTCCTCATGATCGGGCCTGGCACCGGCATCGCCCCATTTCGCGGGTTTCTCCATGAACGCCAAGCTGCCGGAGCACACGGGCGCAATTGGCTCTTCTTCGGCGAGCAACGGGCTACAACTGACTTTTACTATCAAGATGAGTTGTTGACATTGCAACGCGACGGCGTACTGACGCACCTCGATGTTGCCTTTTCTCGTGACCGACCGGAGAAGACGTATGTTCAGCATCTGCTCATGGCACATGGCGCACGGGTGTGGGCATGGCTGCAAGATGGGACCTACCTCTACGTCTGCGGTGACGCCCAGCACATGGCAAAGGATGTCGATCACACGTTGCAGATGATCGCTACGCAACACGGTGGCTTATCTGAAGACGCAGCCCGCACCTACTTCCAACAGCTTTCTTCCGCCAAGCGCTATCGGCGCGATGTCTACTAAAAAGAGGAGCCGACATGTCCACACACGCATTCCATCCAGACGGTATCGTCACGCAGATCAAATCTTTCTTTCACGACGTTCATGATCTCAGCGGCTTCTATTACAAACTCTACTTGCTCAACGATCTTTGCAGCCATTGCGATGGACGCGGCTATCTTCACGACGCTGCGCAGCCCTGTACCAACTGCCAAGGCAGCGGCAGCCGCGACGTGTGGCGGCGTCCGCAACATGGTAGATGACGCCTCATCTTCGTCATGCCGGGCAAACGCAGCGCGACCCGGCATCCAGTAGGGAGATTGAGAAGGCTTTTGCCAAGATCTCGTTATGCACCCTCACCGCACTGCCGTCAGCAATTGGGCGATGCCTCCAGAAAGTTGGCGTCGGGCGACGTTACGGAAACCCGCACCCTCGAACATGCCGTGCATAACCTCTGGCTCCGGCAAATAGGCCACCGAGCGCGGCAGATACGAGTACGCCCAAGCATCAGACAACAAAGCCCCCAGTAACGGCACGAGGCGGTTGAAATAAACGCCGTGCCCCCACCGTACAAGAGGATGGCGCGGTGTATCGACATCCAAGAAGGCCACACGTCCTCCTGGTGCCACCACGCGTGCCGCTTCCTGTAGCACCGCGGGGATAGAGACAAAATTCCGCAGCGCAAACCCGGACACGAACGCCGATGCTGACCCAGATCGGAACGGTAAGCGGCTGGCGTCGGCCTGCACGAATTCCGCCGGAATGTTTCTCTGGCGAGCGGCAACCAGCATATTGCCGGAGAAATCGACGCCAATCACCCGAGCGCCAGTTCGCGCTGCCAGTTCGCTCAAGTCGCCAGTGCCACACGCCACGTCGAGCACCACGTCAGTTGGAGAAAGTGCGAGTGCGCGAATCGTTTCTCGCCGCCAGGATTGATCCAAGCGGAAGGAGAGTAACCGGTTCAGCAAATCGTATCGTGGCGCGATGCGATCAAACATCGCGCGGACCACCGACGCTTTGTCGGCATCTGAGGGGAGAGGACTCGTTGGCGGAGAGAACAGACTCATGGAAAGTGGATAAAGGGAGAAACCAGGAAAAGGAAGGGCATGTCAGAGGAGGACTGCCGTTCCCTCGCCCTTTTGCGCTATGTTTCATGAGCCAAGACACCAGAGAGCGACTCAAGCTGCCTCGGCTTGTTTGTCTGTCGCAGAGGAAAAGAGGATGACACCAACGGATCTATTTACCCCAGAGGATCGTCGTAACATTGCAGCACGCGGTATGGCCCTTGCCACCGTCGTGCAACAACTAGACTGGTTCCGCAGCGGCTTCCCTTTTGTCCGACTCCAACGTCCGTGCACAGTAGAAGACGGTATCGTGCGACTCTCGCCGCAAGAGATCGACCGGTTCAGCGCCTTGCACGATCAGGCGGCACACGCGGGGAGAGTGTTAAAGTTCGTTCCGGCTTCGGGAGCGGCGAGTCGGATGTTCCAGTCGCTCCTCAATCTTGCCAATCGTACCGAGCCATTAACGCCAGCAGCAATCGCTGACGCTGCAGATTCCGGCGATGTCGATTGCCAGCAATTTCGTCAGTTGCTGGCTAATATCGAGCACTTTGCCTTCGCAGCCGACTTGCGCAAAGTGCTCGCTCGCGACGGCCACACGCTCGATGGCATCATCCACGACGGTCGCTATCGAGAGCTACTCGCCTATCTCCTGACTCCGCAAGGACTCGATTACGCCAATCTTCCCAAAGGGCTGATTCAGTTTCACCGCTACCCTGACCACTCGCGCACGGCGTTTGAGGAACATTTGGCAGAGGCTACCGTCTATGCGCAAGATGGTACTCGTACCGCGCATGTTCATTTCACCGTCTCAGCCGAACACCGCGCGGCAATCGAGGCGTATCTACAACGGGTCTTACCGCGCTATGAGCAGGCTGGATGTCGCTACGACCTCACCTTCTCGGTACAGAAGCCTGCAAGTGACACCATTGCCGTAGACGCTCACAATCAACCGTTTCGCGATGCGCATGGCGAGCTGGTGTTCCGCCCCGGCGGTCATGGAGCGCTGTTGGAAAATCTACACGACCTGCGTGGCGACCTGATCTTCATCAAAAATATCGACAACGTCGTGCCCGACCATCGCAAAGCCGAGACCTATCGCTACAAAAAAGCGCTCTGTGGCTATCTTGTCGCCTTACAAAATGCACTCTTTCAGCATCAGCACCATCTGCGGCAGGAGTCCGTCACACCCGCAGCTATTGTCGATGCCATGCAGTTCGCTCGCGAGAAACTGTTCCTGCATCTTCCAGAAGAAGTCAGGCACGGCGAGCCAGCTACGCAGCGTCGCTTCCTTTTGCAGCAACTGCATCGACCACTGCGCGTGTGCGGCGTCGTCAAGAACACCGGCGAGCCTGGCGGTGGTCCATTCTGGGTACAAGGCCAGGACGGAAGCGCGTCGCTGCAACTCGTCGAGTCCTCGCAGGTCCATATGCAGGCCGCCGGACAACGCGCCATATGGCAAGCGGCCACGCATTTTAATCCCGTTGATCTTGTGTGCGGAGTCCGTGATTTTGCCGGCAAGCCTTTTGACCTGCACCAATTTACCAACCCGCGCACCGGCTTCATCTCCATCAAATCGAAAGACGGCAAAGAACTCCGCGCACTGGAACTCCCAGGACTGTGGAACGGCGCGATGGCGGCGTGGCACACCATTTTTGTTGAAGTGCCGCTCAGCACCTTCAACCCGGTGAAGACGGTCTACGATTTACTGCGCCCCGAGCATCGGGACGGGTAAGGTTCATCGCGCAGCTGTCATTCCAAGCCGAGCGGCTCGGAATCTCGCTCTGAGATTCTGCGCTGCTCAGCAACACAAGGGCAGATTTGGCTTGCTGACTCTAGCCTCTCTTGGTATCGTACTTTTCATATCGCAGAGTGAGGGCGTTTTATGCCTGAATTAATCTTGACACTACCGGACGATCTCTACACCCAACTCCAGGGCAAAGCTGCGCACAAAGGTCTCCCCCTAGAAGGATTCATCGTGGAGCAGTTAGCAATGGAGAGCACGCCTATGACGCAAGAAGGGCAAGAACAACAGGGGCTGGAAGAGGCGCTTGCTTCGACCGGCTTAGTGCAAACAGTTAGCTCGGACTTGGTCACCGCGTACGTCCTTAATCCCGCCGCGCCACGTCAAAGCCCCATTCGTGTTCAAGGCGGACCTCTCAGCACCCTGATTATCGAACAACGAGAGCGGACGCAGTGACCGCCTATTTTCTGGATAGCAGTGCTCTCGTCAAACGCTATGCCGTTAAGACTGGCACGACCTGGGTGAGTCAGCTCTGTGACCCCGCCAGTAACCACATGCTCTTGATTGCTAGTGTCACGCTTGTCGAGGTAGCGGCTGCACTTGCCAGCAAGCGTCGCTCCCAAGAAATTACCGCTGAAGCCTATAGCCAAGTCATGCAAGATTTCATTCGAGATGCGGCGGCACAGTATCGGGTACTGGGGGTAGATCAGCATGTCGTGACTCTTGGCGTCGCGTTGACGAGTAGGCAAAAGCTGCGCGGCTACGATGCCGTCCAGCTTGCCATGGCGCTGACCATCAATACTGCTCTTATTGGTCGGCGACTCACCCCATTGATCTTTGTCTGCGCTGATCGTGATCTGCTTACCGCAGCGAGTAACGAAGGATTCGCTATTGAGAATCCCAACCAGTACTCTTGAGTGGCTTTCTCTCTTTGACTGTCACTTAGCACTCAGCACTCGTTTAGACCCTTGTGCCATGGCTCTGCCGAAGGGCGGGAATGACGATCTGCCGTTGTTCGGGGGCAGGACGAAACCTTCACGTTCGTCATACCGGGCAAGCGGAGCGCGCCCCGGTATCCAGGGAAAAACCAGGAGGTCATGCTGAGCCACAGACGAAGCCTCTCGTCCGGCAGAGATCCTTCACTTCGTTCAGGATGACATGCTGAGAGGTTCACGCCGAACTTTCAGGAGTCGGGATAAGCAATCTTCCCCCCCGTTTCCCCCTTTCCCCGTTTCCCCCTTCGCCGCGTCATTCCCCCGGCACGACGAGCTTGACCGCACCCGCGCGAAACTCCTGCCCGCGTTCTTTCACCAGCTTGGGATAGGTGTGATAGAACTGCCCGCCGAGACGAAGGAACGACTCGACATCGGTTTCTTCGAGATCGAGGTCGTTGATCGCGGCGGTGGCCTCGTCTTTGGTCCGTGCCGACAGCAACGCATCGTAGATGACGCGCGTGTCTTCAATCTGAAAATCGCCCCGGCTCGGAAGCTCCTCAGTCTTTTGCACACTGTCAGGATAGAACTCCAACAGATAGCGCAGGGCTTTGAGTTCGTGTCGTTGCTGGTCGAGCTTTTTGATCGTCTGGGCCACAAGGATCCTCCGTGGTTGCGATTTTGTCGGCGCGGGGTATAGATACACAGCTATGGCGGTTACCGAACATAAAGACAAGGCCCATCGCCGTGTGTCCTGCGCTGTCATTACGGCCAGCGACACACGCACGGAAGACACCGACACCAGCGGCAAAAAGATCAAAGATTTACTGGCGGAGCAACAGCACGCCGTCGTGTCGTATCAAATTCTCAAAGACGAGCCGGTACAGATAGCGGCTGCCGTGCGTACACTGTTGGACCGCCAGGATGTAGACGCTATTCTCATCAATGGCGGCACTGGCATCGCCCCACGCGACACCACCTTCGAGGCTATCCAAAGTCTTTTGGACAAAGAAATTCCCGGGTTTGGCGAACTGTTCCGCATGTTGAGCTACCAGGATATCGGCTCTGCCGCCATGATGACCCGCGCCACGGCTGGCGTCGCGCAAGGAAAAATCGTCGTGTCGTTGCCGGGATCGACCGGCGCTGTTGAGCTAGGCATGAGCAAACTGGTGTTGCCCGAGTTAGGCCACATGTTGTTCGTCTTGCGAGGAGAGAAGAAGACTCATGCGCATTAGACTGCGATACTTCGCCTCTTTGCGCGAACGGCTGAAACGTAGCGAGGACACGCTCGACGTTCCCGCAGGAGCGACCGTGGCGACCGTGTGGGAAATGCTGACACAGGCCCATCCAGAACTCGCGCCGCTGGAACGTGCCATCGCCTTTGCTGTGGCACAGGAATACGTTGACAAGACCCATCCCCTTCAAGATAATGACGAACTTGCTTTTATCCCGCCGGTCAGTGGGGGCAGCTATGTCTGATTCACACGCACGCATCCTGTGTACCATCACCGATCATCCCATCGACATGCAAGTCTTGACGGAGTTCGTAGCCGACCCGGCGGCGGGCGCGATGGCCACGTTTGTCGGGATGACGCGGAACACCAACGAAGGCCGGCAAGTCGTGCGCCTCGAATACGAGTGCTACCCCGGCATGGCGGAAAAAGAGATGGGCAAGATTGCCGAACAGGTGCTGACACGCTGGCCGGTACAGAAGATTGCCATGATGCACCGCCTCGGGCGAGTGGATATTGGTGAGGCGAGCGTGGCGATTGCGGTCTCGTCAGGACATCGTCATGCGGCATTCGAGGCGTGTCACTACGCCATCAATCAACTGAAGGAAACCGTCCCGATCTGGAAGAAAGAACTCTACGAAGGCGGCGAGCTATGGATTGGCTCGCAAACCGGCACGGCCGGTGCGTTCCAGCGGGTGCAAGAGGAGAATAGGGCGTGAGAAATATTCGTAAGGCCGTACATGCCGGATATTGCTGGGGCGTGGAGCGCGCCATCGATATGGTGGTGCAGACCACGGAAACCCATAAAGAAGTCCCGGTGCGGACGCTCGGCCCTATCATTCACAACCCGCAAGTCGTGCAAGCTCTGGCGGACAAAGGAGCCAGCACCATCGACTCGCTCGACGAAATGCCAGCCGGAGGCACCGTCATCATCCGCACGCACGGCGTGGCACCCGAGGTGTATCAACAAGCTGAGAGTAAGAAGCTCGCAGTCGTCGATGCCACCTGCCCACTGGTCACACTAGTGCAAAACCGCGCGAAGCAGTTGGTCAACGAAGGCTACCACCTCGTGATCTTCGGCAATGCCAAGCATCCGGAAGTGATCGGCACGTTGGGGCACGCTGGCGGACATGCCACCGTTGTCGAGCGCCCTGAAGATGCACGGACGGCAAAACTGGCCAACAAGAAAGTCGGTGTGGTGGTGCAAACCACGCAAGAGACTGAACGTTTGAGTGAGTTCCTCTCGTATTTGGCACCGCGTTGCAAGGAACTCAAAGTCTTCAATACCATTTGCAATCCCACGATCGAGCGCCAAGATGCGGCACGCGACTTGGCCAAAGAAGTGCAAGTCATGATCGTTGTTGGCGGGAAGAACAGCTCGAACACCCGCCATCTCGCCACGGTATGCAGCCACGAGGGGGCGGCTACTTATCATATTGAGGAGCCAACCGAGGTGGACCCCAAGTGGTTTACCGGCGTTCAGGAAATTGGCGTGACCGCCGGAGCTTCCACTCCAGGCTGGCTTATGGATCGAGTCATCGCCCACATCAACGACCTCGAACAACAACAACTCCTCCCCGCATAATCATGAAAGACATACAGACTCTTGGTATCGTTGGCTCCGGCCAAATGGGCGCTGGCATCGGTCAGGTCGCCGCGCAGGCCGGCATATCGGTTGTCCTCTACGATGTCAGCCAACAGATTGTTGACCGTTCGCTGGAAAACATCCAACGCGGGCTCGTGCGCCTCACCGAGCGCGGCAAACTTCCGGAAGCCGAACAGCGCGACATCCTCGGACGCTTGCGTGGCACGGCGAATCTTCACGATATGCGCGACGTGGATTTGGTGCTGGAAGCCGCGCCGGAAGATTACGAACTCAAGCGGTCGATCTTTTTAGAGCTTGACCAAGTCGTGCGTCCAGGTGTCATTCTCGCCAGCAATACCTCGTCAATTTCTCTGACGCAGTTGGGCGCCGTCACCAAGCGGCCAGACAAAGTCATCGGCATGCACTTCATGAACCCGCCGGTGGTAATGCAGTTGGTAGAAATTGTCCGCAGTTTGGCGACGTCCGACGAGACGTACCAAGTCGTGGATGCCCTCGCCAAGAAGATGGGTAAAACGACGATTCTTGCCAAAGACTACGCCGGGTTTATCGTCAATCGCATTCTGTTG
>SYOC01000159.1 GCA_005804965.1 Pseudomonadota bacterium | reverse complement strand
GTGCCTGCGCCCTAGTCATCACTTCGGCCGAGCGTGCTCGGGACGGCAAACACCCGCCGGTGTATATTTCGGGAATCGCCGAAGGCCACCCCTACCCGGCGGATGATATTCCTGCACGCCCAGACCCATTCGTCATTGGCCTCAGCTTTGCCACGCCTAATGCTTTACAAATGGCGGACGTCGATTTGAAAGATATAGACTTCTTGGAGATCTACGACTGCTTTACCTACGTTGTGCTACTGCAACTCGAAGCCTTAGGCTTCTGCAAGCGCGGCGAGATCGCCGACTTCGTCAAAGGCGGACGCTTGGAATTAGGCGGAGAATTCCCGCTCAACACGCATGGCGGTTTGCACTCGGAAGCCCACGTGGGCGGCATCAATCATATCGTTGAAGCGACCCGGCAATTGCGTGGCGACTGTGGCGTTCGGCAGGTCAAAGATGCACAGCTCGGACTCGTCACCGGCTGGGGTGATTTTGGCGACGGCAGTCTGGCAATTCTGCGACGGTAACGGTTTCCTCATCCACCCCTTCCTCAGGAAGAGCATTGCCAAGAAGTCTTGACTTCAGGTGAGAGACCCACGATAACAACATGCAGAAAGGAGATCGGTATGTTGAATTTCTTCGTCTCTCGCCGCGCAGGACAAAGTCGGCTTGGGCCTACACTTTGGAGTGCTCTGGTACTTACCCTCCTCCTCGGAGGTGCCTCACCAGCGGCAGCGCACTTGGTGAATGCAAACGCATCCTTGGTCCCTGTCAGCGGGGTGGTTCCCGCTATCATCGCTATCCCTGGTTCCGTTCAATTCAGCCCGAATCGGGGTGGGCAAATCAAGTTCAAGCTGCGCGGCGTCTTGAACCCCATGACTGGGAAAGCCCTCACCAGCGTGAACAATACCATCGACGTGGACTTGGTGATCAATGGCGTCCCGCAAACCTTCACCGCGATCTTCTCCATCAAGTCAGGGAACGCTATCGGTACTTTCCCCAGCCTGAATCTCTTGAAAAATGATCTCGTGGAGATCCAGGGAGCTACCGTCAAAGACAGCGTCGGGGTTCCGTTCGGCACGATGGGGGTGAAGCACCCTGGGCTCCATTTCAGCACAGCCATCATCCCAGTATTCGGGGTTCCCATCGACATTGATGCCGACGCCAGAATCATTGCCAGCAACGGCGGGAAGTTTATGATCGACATCGAACTCGAATCCCCGCCACTGACGCGGCTCAACAACACTGTGGAGTTGGAGATTGCCGTCAACGGCGGCGCACCGTTCGTCGTCTCGCAAACCTTTGACATCATCGACGGTGACGGTGCGACTTTGGTGCCGCTGGGTCTGCTCGCTGGTGATATCGTCGAAGTGCTGCGGGTCGATGTCTATGACGCTACCGCTACGCGCTTCGCGACGGCTGGCATCCGTATCCTCAGCCCTCTTTAGTCTCGCACCACCATACGCACCACGGAAAGGGAATGATTATGCTCGACTTCCTGCCTGTCGCCCGTCTCAGTCACAAGCTCCTTTCACGCATCGCGTGGAGCGGTCTCGCGCTTGGGTTGCTTCTCGGCCTCGCTTCTCCAGCAGTCGCGCACTTAACAAGCTTGAACGCTTCGATTGTCCCTATTGCCGGCGCTCCACTCACCATCAAGACCCCAGGGTCAGTGCAGTTCAGCCCCAATCGTGGCGGACGTATTCAGTTGAAACTGCGCAACGTCATCGACCCAATGACAGGCAAAGGTGCCAACAGCCTAAACAATACAGCAGCGATGGACGTAGTCATTAACGGCGTCCCCCAAACGCTCATGATGCCCTTCACTCTCAAGTCGGGCAACGCCCAGATCATGTTCCCGGGTCTCAATTTGTTCGCGCCGGATCTCGTCGAGATCCAAGGACTCGTTGTAAAGGATAGCAATAGTATCCCCTTCGGCACGATGGGACTCAAAGTGCCAGGGCTGCACTTTTCTTCGGCGATTATCCAAGTACAGGGTACACCCTCGCCGATCACGCTGGCGCCGACGCGCGACGCTGACACGACCATCACGGCCAACAGCGGAGTTTTTACTTTGCGTTTGGATGCGATTACCCCCGCCGCTGCGACAAACAATCACGTTGAAGTGGAATATTCGGTCAACGGCGGCGTTCCTGTCATCTTCCAAAAGACTTTCGATATCGCGAACGGCATTGGATTCGTCTCAGAACCGCTAGGTCTCGTCAGTGGAGATATTGTCGAGGTGCTGCGCATCGATGTGTATGACGCAAACAATGATCGCTTCGCTACTCTGGGTGTGCGGATTATGAGCCCGTTGCCCTGACCCTTCGGCCTCAATAACCCGGCGCACCGAAAGATGCCGCTGGGGCAGTCCTATCTTCAGTCGTCTTCCTCCTCAGCTTGGTGCCAGCGCAGGTGCATGAAGGCCCGCGAACCAGATGACGAGGCTGCTCTCGCCAACCATCCCGCCTTCGCATCGATCTTCGTTTTGGTCAGCACGCCTTTTTCAAGCAACAACGCCTCGAACGCGGTCAGCCAGTTTTCGTAATAGGTTGGCTGTTGTTCGGGCGGCAGCGGCAAATGTTCAGATGCAGCAATGGCAGTGATAAGTTGCGCTTGGAAGTCGCCCCAGGGATACAACCCCTGTTCACACAACGCGACGGCCATGGCAAACACTTCTCCCTCCCACGGGTCCTGAAAAATCAGTTCTCCACTTTGACGTGGGAGCGCCGTCTCGCCTTGCATATCGGCAACGGCTCGCTGAGACGGTAAGCCAGGTGCGGCTTCCTGCTGGTCGCGCTGCACTTGAGCCACACCAATCATCGTGTCGCGGGTGACAAGCGTAGCCAAATCTTCCTCACTCATCTGTTCCGTGCCGCTTGGCCGCTCAGGCAGGACCATATAGCGCGTCTGCGCACTGCTGTTCCACACGAAAATATCGATGTCTGCTGGCAGCTCCAAGCCAAACTCGCGCAGCACTGCACGGGTATTCCCGCCAATGCGCGAGCGATACCCCGGGCTTTTGTACCAAAACGGTGGCAATCCCAGCACCGGCCACGGATAGCAAGAACACAACACGCAGACGATGACGTTATGCACCTGCGGCGTGTTCTCCATCACCAACAGTCGTTCACCCTGCAACCCAGTAAATCCCAACTCGGCAATCGCTGTCGTCCCATCTTTCAGGAGCCGTTCCTTATAGGCTGGGTCAACCCAGGCTCGTGCCACCACCTTGGCACCATTGAGCGGACCAATATCTTTTTCGTAGGCAGTGAGAATCGCATCGAGCTGCTCGGGCGTGACCAGCGTTTTTTCCAACAGCAATGCCTCGATTGCCTTGGTACGAATCTCGCGGAGTTTGTTCTCGGCTGGGGTTAAACGCCGCGGTTGTAGACTCTCAGCAGCAGTCTCATGATGTTCGTGGGCCGGATGTTCTTCGCTCATAACTTTCTCCCCTTCATCGCCGTCTTTCCTTCATCGTTCAGCATTTTCCCTCGTCCACCTTGAGTGCGTCATCGAACTCCCCTACAGTGCTCGGAATTCACGCGGAAAGGATTCTTCATGCGCATTTTTCTCTCATTCGCTCTCGGGCTTTCCATCTTAACGGCTAATTGGGCCTCGGCAGCGTCGCCAGAGCCGACCTCGGACGAGCAAAAAACCCTCTACGCCCTCGGCGTGGCGATGAGTCAGTCGTTAGGCAGTTTTTCTCTCAGTGAAGCCGAACTGGAAATGGTGAAGGCCGGGTTGACCGATGGCGTGTTGAACCAGACGCCAAAAGTCAGCGTACAGGAATTCATGCCCAAGATTCAGGAACTGCAAAAGGCACGTAGCGCTGTCGCCGCCGAAGGCGCAAAGAAAGAAGGCGCGGCATTTCTGACCAAGGCGGCCTCGGAGCAAGGTGCTGTGAAAACCGACTCTGGCCTCGTCTTCTCCACCATCAAGTCGGGCACTGGCGCTTCACCGAAAGCCACAGACACCGTCAAGGTACACTACCAAGGCACGTTGACCGACTGCACAGTCT
>SYOC01000158.1 GCA_005804965.1 Pseudomonadota bacterium | reverse complement strand
GCTTTCAGCGTCGAGCCGGGCTCGTAGCAGTTAGAAATCGCAGGATTTCTTCGGTCCTCTTCTCGGGTTTCTCCAGGGGTATTGGGATTAAAGGTCGGGACATGAGCTAGGGCCAATATCGCAAAGGTTTGCGGGTCGAGGATGATGGCTGTTCCTGCCAGCGCTCGCGTCTCACCGACAGCTCGCGACAATTCCTGCTCGGCAATGTACTGGAGCCGGGCATCCAGCGTCAGTCGAACCGAAAGCGCCGAAGGCGGTTCGACGCCGTCTTGCACCAGAAATGTCTTCTGATGGCCATCTTTTTCTTGCGTGAACTTCCTCGGCGTTCCGCGCAGATATCGGTCGTAGGCTTTCTCGATCCCTTCCAATCCCTTTGCGTCGATATCGGTAAACCCAAGGAGTGGAGCCGCCAAGGTACCTTGTGGGTAGAACCGTTGATCTTCCTCTGCACTCTCAACGCCGGGGATGCGGAGCTGACGAACGAGTGCCGCCTCCTCGGGCGACACTTTGCGCTTCAGCCACTCATACGGCCTAGAGGAGCGCACCTTGCGTTGCACTTCTTGAGGAGAGAGACGGAGAGCGGCGGCCAAGGGCGCAATATGCTTTTCAATGTCGGGGGGAAGGAGTTTTTTGCGGACAGCAAACGATTCAGCCGGGGCACTCAGGGCCAGGGCTTCACCACGTCGATCGAGGATCTCTCCGCGACGAGGAGCCAACTCAAAAGGAGCCTGCTGCTGGACAGCAGCTTTACGTAGCCATTCGTCACTTTCCACGACGGTCAACTGGACAAGTCTGAGCAACACGAACAGGAACCCCAGTCCAACCACCCCACCCACCGTCAACAGACGCTCATTCATGATCTTCCCCCATCAACGCACCCGCACCACCTGTCCCGATAAAGGAGCAGTCAGCCCCGCCCTTTGTGCCGCCTGCTCGGTCAATACTGGAGGCGCAATTTTCTTTTCCCACTCTCCTTCAAGCACTTGCCGTTGCCCATCAAGCGTTTGCACAAGCTGACGCGCGTCAGAGATCGTGTAGCCCACGGCAATGATCTGCAGCCGGATCCACACTTGTGCGCCGGCTAAGAGAAGCCCAATGACCAACAACACCGCCACTTGTTTCCACAGTCGTTTGCCACGCATTGGTCAGGCCTCCTTCATGGCTAAGCGTTCGACTGCACGCAGATGCGCACTCCGCGCTCGCGGGTTCATGGCGATTTCCTCAGCAGTAGGAGGTAGCGGTTTTGGTGTCAGTATGCGCACCTGCGGTGACCACTGGCAGCCACATACCTGAAGCTGTGGCGGGCAGATGCACGACGACGCCCAGCGGCGAAACGCTTCTTTCACAAGTCGGTCTTCCAACGAATGATACGACAGAATGACTAAGCGCCCTCCCGGCCGCAGGAGCCGATACCCTTCACGCAAAAAAGCAGCAAGGTGGTCAAGTTCGCGATTGACGGCAATGCGGAGGGCTTGGAAAACGCGCGTCGCCGGATGCAGGTGCATGCGCGGGGTACGGGGGATGACGCGGTCGATCACTGCCGCAAGATCAGTTGTCGTCGCCAAATCATTGGTCGCCCGGGCGCGGGCCACAGCCCGCGCAACAGCACGCGCCGCCGGCTCTTCGCCGAATTCGCGAAAGATCCGTTGTAATTCTTTCTCGCTGGCGTCGTTGATGAAATCTGCCGCAGAAGCTTCGTCATCACGATCCATGCGCATGTCTAAAGGACCGTGACGAAGGAAGCTAAAGCCGCGCTCGGCTTCCTCCACTTGCAGCGAAGAGAAGCCCAAATCCAGCAGGATGCCATCCACTCCGTCCCACCCACTTTCGTCCAGTACTCGACCAGCTTCGCTAAAATTGGCATGGATGAGCTGGCAGCGCTGGCCGAAGATAGCAATCTGGGAAGCAGCGGCAGCGAGAGTCTCAGCGTCTCGATCAAGGCCAAAGAGTTGTCCGTCAGGGGATGAAGCAGCAAGAAGGGCAGCAGCGTGACCACCACCGCCGAAGGTGCCATCGACAAACCGCATACCAGCCTGTGGGCGGAGGAGCGCCACCACCTCCTCAAGCATGACTGGCAGGTGCCGAGGACGAATCTCAAGGTCCGAGACGATGTGCCGTGCTTCCATCTTGCCCTTTCGCTGGCAATCTGTGGCTAGTTAATGTACATTGGCGCTCAGGATGTTGAAGGAATTCGGGTTGCCGGCCAGAAACTGTTCCGCCTCCTCGTTAATTTGCTGCCATACTACCTTGTCCCAGAGGCGAAATTTTTCTCTGGCACCCGAAAAGACCACCTCTTTCTTTAGCCCAGCGTATTCCCGTAACACCGCCGGTAAAAGAATCCGGCCCTGTTTGTCGAGGACACAGTCTTGCGCATTAGAAAAATAGAAGTTCTCCAACTTAAGAAAATTTTCTTCAAAACGAGGTTTTTCTTTTAGCTCTTCTACGAATTTGTCCCACGCGGTCTGCGGGTAAACATCCAGGCAGCGACGCGAGTTTAGAATGAACTTGGTAGCCACTAAACACTCGTCATTGAGCTTGAGCAAAATATCACGGAACTTTGAAGGGATACTTACCCTTCCTTTCTCATCGACGGTATGTTCAAAACTGCCACGAAACATAAGGGGAAATTCCCCCCACTTCTTCCCACTTTAGCCCACCGACTATAGTGCGGCAGTTTTTTCTTGTCAAGCAAAAAATAAAAGCACTAAATGAACTCTGTAAGGAAAAGAACTGTGATTGACTGAACTTCTCGCCCTCGATACACCATCACCTATCTCATAATGACCATGCGAGACGCCTGGACATGGCTTTCGTCCAGGCATTTTTTTGCGCTTCGTACTGCCTTGTTAGGGAGAATTCCATGTTGAAACGCTATCTGCTGACTCCGGGACCGACAGCTGTTCCTCCGGAAGTCATGTTACGGATGTCCCAGCCGCTCATCCATCATCGGACACCCGAATTCGAGACTCTGTTTGCTGAAGTCCAGCACGGACTGCAATGGCTCTTTCAGACCACGCAAGAAGTGCTCATGCTGGCCGCCTCCGGCACTGGGGCCATGGAAGCTGCGGTTGCCAACCTGTGTTCTGCTGGCGATACCGTCATTGTGGTAAACGGCGGCAAGTTCGGGGAACGTTGGACGAAAATCAGTCAAGCGTTCGGACTGAAGCCGGTGGAAATCAAAGTGGAATGGGGCCAAGCCGTTCAGCCGGCTGCGGTTGCCGCTGCGTTGCAAGCTCATCCGCACACCAAAGCTGTGCTTGTCCAAGCCAGTGAGACCTCGACAACCGCGCTTCATCCAGTGAAAGCCCTGGCCGCCCTCACCCGCGACACGGATACGTTGCTCGTCGTCGATGGCATCACATCTATTGGTGCCACGGAGACCCCGATGGACGAATGGGGCTTGGATGTCGTCATCACTGGCTCACAAAAAGCCCTGATGTTGCCTCCCGGCTTGGCCTTTATCGCCCTGAGCGAGAAAGCCTGGAAACAGGTCGAGTCCGCCACCTTGCCACGCTACTACTTCGACCTACGACGCGAACGCAAAGAACAGCAAAAACATACGACGGCCTACACCCCCGCCATTTCCCTCATCAATGGGCTTTCTGCCGTGCTCCACCTCATGCAAGACGAAGGCTTGGAGCATCTCTTTGCTCGCCACGCCCTTCTCGCAGCGGCCACACGCGCAGCAGCGCAGGCCCTGGCTCTGACGTTGCTCGCACAAACGTCGCCAAGTCCGGCGGCGACTGGAGTCTTTTTACCCGAAGGTATTAACGGGTCGCAGTTCTTGAAATACATGCGGGACCGCATGGGCGTGGACATCGCCGGTGGCCAAGACCACCTCAAAGGGAAAATCGTGCGTATCTCCCATATCGGCTATGCCGGACCGTTCGATGTCATCACCGCAATCAGCACCATAGAGATGGCCTTGCGCCGTTTCGGTCATCCGCTCGAACTCGGGCGGGGCCTCCGCGCTGCCGAAGAAGTGTTAATGGATGGCTGGCCGGCCATAGGATAATGTCATGTCGTATAAAGTGCTCGTCTCTGATGCGCTCTCTGAGCAAGGGTTAGATCGTCTCCACGCGAGTGCCGACCTCGAAGTCGATGTCCGCCCAGGATTAAAAGGCGAAGAATTACTGCGTGCCATCCCAGCCTACCAGGGGCTGATTATTCGCAGCGGCACCAAAGTCACCAAAGAAGTGATCGCGGCCGCCACGAATCTGCGTGTCGTCGGGCGTGCTGGCATTGGTGTTGACAACGTGGATGTAGAAGCCGCCACCAAACGCGGCATTGTGGTCATGAACACACCGGGCGGTAACAATGTCACCACAGCAGAGCATGCGATTTCCTTGATGCTGGCCTTGGCGCGTAATATCCCACAAGCCAATGCCTCACTCAAATCCGGACAGTGGAAACGCGAAAAGTTCACTGGCAGCGAAATTTGCAACAAAGTGCTCGGTGTTATCGGCCTGGGGAATATCGGTGCGATTGTCGCCGAACGAGCGTTGGGCCTGAAGATGCAGGTCCTCGCCTATGATCCCTTCGTTTCTCCTGAAGCCGCCGCGAAAATGCGCATCGAACTTGCCACGTTAGATGATCTCTACGCACGTTCCGATTTCATCACCGTGCATACGCCGCTGACGAAAGAAACCCGTGGGCTCATTGCCGCGCCAGCCTTTGCCAAAATGAAAAAAGGGGCGCGTCTCATTAACTGTGCACGCGGCGGCATCATCGACGAAGCCGCACTGAGTCAGGCCATCACTGACGGGCGGGTCGCTGGAGCCGCGCTGGATGTGTTCGTCGAGGAGCCACCACCGGCAGATCATCCTCTGTTACAACTTGACCAAGTCATTTGCACCCCGCATCTCGGTGCGGCCACTGATGAGGCGCAAATTAACGTGGCCATCGCTATTGCCGATCAGGTGGCCAATTACCTGACGCAAGGCGTCATTCAGAACGCGGTGAATTTCCCGTCCATGACCTCAAAGGTGTTGGCTATTCTGCAACCCTATATTCTGCTCGGTGAAAAGCTGGGGGGATTTCTTGCGCAGCTTTCCTCAGCTGCCCCGCTGGAGGTCCAAGTCGAGTATAGTGGCGATATCGTCGATTATGATGTCGCCCCAGCCACCGCCGCCGTGTTGCGCGGCTTGCTGAGTCCGTTTCTGGAAACGCCGGTGAATTATGTGAATGCGCCACATCTCGCGCGTGAGCGCGGCATTCGTGTTGTTGAAGCACGTAGCAGCAAGCCCAGCGATTTTCTCAACTCGATCATCGTGCGTGTCTCCGACGCCAACGGCGTACATACCGTCGAAGGCGCGGTGTTTAGCAATAAAGCCGTGCGGCTGGTCCGGGTGGATGACTTCTATTTAGAGGCAGTGCTGGACGGGCATATTCTCGTGCTCAATAACCACGACGTGCCGGGCGTGGTGGGAGCAGTGGGCACCTTGCTTGGTGAGCGCGGGATTAACATCGCAGGGTTGGAACTTGGGCGCGAGCGCGTTGGCGGCATGGCCATCTCGTTGATTCACGTTGACGGCCAAGTCGCACCAGAAATTTTGGCGGAGCTACGTACCCTGGCACCGGTCATCTCCGCTCAACAAATCAAATTGTAGGAACGGGTCACACATGAGCACGCTCGTTGTCGTTGGCATCCAGTGGGGGGATGAGGGAAAAGGCAAAGTCGTTGACCTCCTCGCCCAAGAAGCTGATATCGTCGCCCGCTTCCAAGGGGGCAATAACGCCGGTCATACCCTCGTGGTGGGCGGACAAAAAACCATTGTCCGGCTCATTCCTTCTGGAGTCTTGCATCCAGGGAAAGTGTGCGTCATCGGCAATGGCGTGGTGGTAGACCCGCACGTGTTGGTGGAGGAAATCGATACCCTTCAACAACAAGGCTGTTTAGCCGATACCGCGCTACTCAAAATTAGCGAGACAGCGCATTTGATTATGCCGTATCACAAGGCCATCGACTTGGCGCGCGAGCGGATGCGCGGCGAAGGCCGTATCGGCACGACGGGTCGCGGCATTGGTCCGACCTATGAAGACAAGATGGCGCGAGTAGGCATTCGTTTTGTTGATCTGCTAGACGAAGGCGTCTTCCGCGAAAAGCTCTCGCATAATCTTCAGGAAAAAAACACCTACCTGGGTTCTATTCTCCAAGAACAAGCCCTCGATTTTCAGCAAATCTTCGACGACTCACGCCGGCTGCGGGATCGTCTGGCTCCCTATGTCACCAACACCTCGCGCTATCTACACGAAGAAATCTCGCGCGGGCGGAAGGTGCTGTTCGAGGGAGCGCAGGGCACGATGTTGGATGTCGATCATGGC
>SYOC01000157.1 GCA_005804965.1 Pseudomonadota bacterium | reverse complement strand
TCGAGCCTTTGAGGTCGGCAAACAGCGCCGTAATCGTCTTGCGTTCGCCCTCGGTCAGCGGGGGTCGCGCGGATGCGCTCGGCGAGATGCGGGGGCGTGTAAGAAATTGGGGGTTGGGTGTGAGGGATTGGGGGTTGGGGACTAACAACTGATAACTGCGAACTGACAACTGGCACCGCGCCGACCCACACCAACACTTCACCGTCCTCATCCATCGCCACCCGTTCGGCTTTGATGAGTTCGCTTTTCAGGTCTTCCAGATATTCGTCATCAAGCGCGAAGCGGCGTTTCAGCGCACGATAGGCTACGCGGCCTTTGCTCTGTACTAACTCTCGGACCTGCTCTAGAATCTCGTCGAAAGTCATGACATGCCTCTCTTCGCTTTCCCCCCGGCACTAGCCCAGCATGTACCACAGCCCAGCAATGACTCCAAGAGATTGAGCACCGTCAGGGTTGAAGCCCACCTCCTTCAGGAGTTCGCTTGTTCGTTTTTTTCTTAACATCCTCACTCACTCATTTCTTGCGAAGGGCTTTATCACTTGCCCTATTGTTGATTCTCCACACCCCGTTATCAGCCCACAGCCAGTACCAAGACGCGCTGCCGCATGCTCTGCCGGAGATGACAGTCACAGCGACGCGTGAGGAACGCCCGCTGCTGGAGACGCCGCAAGCTGTCACTACGATTGAGCCTGATGATGTAGCGCGGCAAACCCCTGGGGTGTTACCCGATCTCTTACGGGGAGCCACGGGAGTTTTTATCCAGCAAACCACGCCCGGCCAAGCCGCGCCGATCATACGCGGGTTGATCGGCAGCTCGGTGCTGATGCTGGTGGACGGCATGCGGCTGAATTCTGCCTTCTTTCGCCCGGCACCCAATCAATACTTCGCGTTAGTCGATCCCTATAACGTCGAACGTCTGGAAGTCGTGCGCGGCCCATCCTCAACGCTCTACGGCAGCGATGCGATGGGTGGCGTCGTGCAGGTGTTCACCCCGACGCCCACATTCTCCGGCGAACAGTGGCAGTGGCGTGGCCGCGCCCTTGGACAGTTCGGTAGTGCGGATCTGTCGCAGGTCTCGCGCTTCTCGCTAGCGGGTGGACGAAAAGGACTGTCGCTCAGCGGCGGGGTCACGTACCAGAATCGCGACGACTTGCGCGATGGCGGGCGCTTGGGAAAACAGTATCCTTCAGGATTCGATGTGGTAGCGGCTAACGGGAAGCTCTTTGTCGAGCAGGCACATCACGATTTCCTGCTGAACGTCCAATATCTCCAGCAACCGAAAACGCCGCGCTTCGATGAGCTGACCCCGGGCTTCGGGCAGACCCAGCCGAGTTCGACCACCTTCTTCTTCGAGCCGAACGACCGACTGTTTGTTCACGGTCGCTATCGGCACCATGCTCCGTTCTCTTTTCTGGATGCCGTGCAGCTCAACGTCGCCTTGCAAGCAATTAACGATGATCGCCGCGCACGGGATTTCGGCAGCACCCAGGAAGACCGCGAGCGCAATGACAGCCAACTCATCGGCACGACGCTTCAGTTGACCTCACACTGGCGGGACTGGGTGATGTTCACCTACGGCGGTGAACTGTATTTCGATAGCATCTCCAGCCGCCGTCGCCAGCGCAACCTGGACACTGGCGCGGTCTCTCGTCCAGCCAGCCGCTTTGCCGATGCCTCAACCATGGACAGCATCGGGCTGTATGCGCAAAGCGAAATCTTTTTACATCCCAAGCTCACGGCTATACTCGGAGGCCGGTTCAGCTATTTCGACATCAACGTTCCTCGGGCGGACCGTGCGGTCGGCGCACAGTTGAATTTTCGTGACCTGACTGGCAATGTCGGCCTACTCTATCGCTTGCTGCCGGAAGTGCATCTCGTTACTAATTTTGGCCGTGGGTTTCGTGCGCCGAACCTCTTCGACCTCTCGACGCTGGGGTCACGTCCCGGTAATCGCTTTCAGATTCCTAACGCTCATCTGCGACCGGAGCAAATTCTTTCGGTCGATGCCGGAGTAAAGTTCGCCTACGCCCGTGCGAGCGGAGAATTGTTTGGTTTCTATGCCTCGTATGAGGACAAGATTGAAGCCGTGCCAACAGGAGATCGGACCCCCGAGGGCCGGCAGATCGTGCAAAGTGCCAATCTCAACCGCGTGACCTTGGTCGGCACCGAGGCCGGCGGGCGTTGGGCCTGGAGCGATCACGTGGAAGTCTTCGGCACTTTCACCTTCACGTGGGGCAAAGAGCGGTTCCGCGACGGCAACCAATCCCCGGCGGATCGCATCGCGCCACCGAATGGGCGCATCGGTCTGCTGGCGCACGTCAGCCCCTGGCTGTGGGCAGAGCCGTTTGTAGAATACGCTTTTGCGCAACATCGCTTGAGTGATCGTGATCGGACCGATCCACGCATCAATCCACACGGCACGCCGGGGTGGATAACGGCCTCGTTTCGCATTGGCTGGGAGATGCACGAGCATCTGTCCGCCCGGCTCGCAGTCGAGAATCTTTTCGATAAATCCTATCGTTCCCATGGCTCAGGCATCAACGCACCGGGAACCAATGCCATCCTGACGCTTGAGGCGCACTTTTAGAGGCGATATCCCCCTCGCCTCTCTCGCCCTCGTTTGCCTTCTCTTGTCTCGCTCCTCCTTCATGCGCTACAGTTGCCCGGCTGTTCGTTCGTAAAGGAGGTTGCACATGCAAGGGCTTGAGGGAGTCAAAGTTCTGGAACTCGGGAATATGGTGTCTGCGTCGTATGCCACAAAACTGATGGCCGACTTGGGCGCGGATGTTGTGAAAGTCGAAGAACCGGCTGGCGATGCGGCTCGGCAACGCGGCCCGTTTCCTGGTGGCGTCGCGGACTCGGAAAAAAGCGGTCTGTTCCTCTATCTCAATACCAATAAACGCGGCGTCGCGTTCGATCCGCGCCAACAGCCATCGACCTTACAACAACTGGTTGGCTGGGCAGATATCCTCGTACACAACTACACTCCCAGGCAAATGGCCGAGCTTGGGCTGCACTACGACACGTTTCGCGCGATCAACCCGCAGCTCGTGATGTGCTCGGTCACGCCCTTTGGTCTGACCGGCCCACATAAGGACTACAAAGCCTATGAACTCAACCTCACCAACGGCGGCGGCTGGGCGTGGCTGAGTCCTGGGGCATCTGACCAGCCCGACCAACCACCGCTCAAAGCCTCAGGTCAGCAGGCGGATTTTCAAGCGGCGTTGTGTGCAGCCACGGTGTCACTGGCGGCGTATTTTCGCACGTTGAACGGCGGAGCTGGCGAACACATCGACCTGTCGGTGCAGTCCTACACGGCGTCGTTTCTTGAACAGAACTTCATCTACTACACCTACGCGGAGCGCGTCGCCTCACGCCTTGGGCGCCGGCAGCTCTCTCCCTGGGGCATGTTTCAATGTCGGGATGGTTTGATTTTCATCCTCAATGTCGAAGAAGATCAGTGGCAGCGTTTGGTGGAGTTGATGGGCAACCCAGAGTGGGCAAGCTGGGAAATTTTTCAGGACCAGCTCAATCGTTCACGGAATTATGACGCACTGAGAATCTATCTGGAAGAATGGACCCAGCAGTGGAACGTCGAGGACCTGTGGCGGGCTGGGCAAGCACGCCGCATCTGTATTGCCCCGGTCTTCACCATGACGCAGATGGCCAAGCAGGAACAACTGCACGCGCGCAATTTCTTTGTGGACGTAGAACATCCACAAGCAGGGAAGCTGACGCAGGTCGGTCCTCCGTATCGGCTGGCAGAGCCGTGGTGGAAGATTCGTCGCCCCGCCCCGCGCCTTGGCCAGCATAATGCTGAAGTTCTTAGTTTTCAGTCTGAAGTTCGTAGTTCTCAGTCCCCAGCCCCTAACGTCCAACCCCTAGCACCTAGCACCGACCTTCCTCTGCAAGGCATTCGTGTCGCTGACTTCACTTGGGTGTGGGCCGGGCCATATTGCACGATGCACCTCGCGCATTTGGGTGCCGAAGTCATCAAGATCGAATCGCAGGGACGTCTGGATGTCACACGCCGCTTGCCGCTCTATCCCAAGGGCATGAAAGGCGGCGTCAATCGCTCGGGGCTCTTTAACCAGTGGAGCTTGGGAAAAAAGAGCCTGCTGCTGAATTTCGACAAGCCCGAAGGCCTCGCGCTCGTCAAAGAACTGATTGCGCAATGCGATGTCGTGGTAGACAACTTCGCCACCGGCGTCATGGAACGATTGGGGCTGAGCTACGAAGAGTTGAAGAAGATCAAACCCGACCTGATTGTCGCGTCGATTACCGGCTATGGTCATACCGGACCGCAGAAAGAGTACATGGGCTACGGACCAGCCATGGCACCGTTGTCGGGGATGTCCTCTGTGACTGGATATACTGGTGGTCCACCGGAAGAGATCGGGCTGTCCTTGGGTGACCCCAATGGTGGCATCAATGCAGCAACGGCGATTTGCGCCGCCCTGGCCGCACGGCAACGGACTGGGCAAGGACAATGCATTGACGTGTCGATGTGGGAAGCCATGACCGCCTTGGTGCCAGAAGCCTGGATGGAATACGCCATGAACGGGACTGAGTTCCCGCGCGATGGCAACCGCGATCTGTGGATGGCACCGCATAACTGCTTCCGTTGCCAGGGCGAAGACGAATGGGTGTCGATTGCCTGCGGCTCAGACGAGGAATGGCGTGCCTTGTGTCAGGCGATAGGTCAGCCGCAATTAGCGGACGATGCGCGTTTCCGCACCGCCAGCAACCGCAAGGCTAATGAAGCGGCGCTTGAGGAGATTATCTCGGCGTGGACCAGAGAACGCGACAAATGGGCAGTCACCCATGCACTGCAAGCGGTGGGTGTGGCCGCCTTTCCTTCGATGAACAGCAAAGATCTTGTCGAAGACTCGCACCTGGATGCACGCGGATTTTTCGCTACACTGCCGCACGCCGAAGTTGGCGAAAAGATGCACACCGGCATCCCGTGGATTCTTGCCAATGCGCCCAACGGCGTACGCGCCCCCGCGCCGTTGCTCGGTGAGCATACCGATGAAGTGATGCGTACCGTTCTCAGCCGCTCGGACGAAGAGATCGCCAAGCTCAAGGCAGAGAAGATTCTGTATTGAACAAAGGGCAAATGAGACCTGTCCTCCGACCCACTTGGTGAACAATGCCGATGCCGGATGAGCAAATCAAAGAGCGAGTAAAGTATTACACAGAGTGGCTGCGTCTCTTCTGGGTCGCCATAGTTGGTCTGGCTGGTGGTATTTCTGGCCTCGTTCTCGCTCTCGATTCTCCGATACGGGCATTTCTTTTGGCCCTTGCCATCTCCCTGGGCATTGGAGTTGCCGTAATAGTCTTTCTTCTTCACCGTGCTATCGTACAGCTCATCGGGCAAATCCAAGGAGGTAAACCGTGACTGGCTACGAAATTTTCGGTATTGCCGCTGCCTCTATTTTCACGATCACTCTCTTGTGTTTGATGTGGGCAATCGCAAAGTCCCTCAAGGAGTAAAATCCCATAATGGACTTCCATTACCTACTAGTGCAACACGATGCCGGCATCTGCCGGCTGACCTTGAACCGCCCGGAGCGGCTCAATGCGCTAAACGTGCGCATCGGTGTGGAACTGCTGCAAGCGTTAGAAGACTGCGACCGCGACGACGAGGTGCGGGTGGTGATTCTCACCGGCGCGGGGCGGGCGTTCTGCGCTGGCGATGATCTTAAAGGCATGAACGAACCTGGCGAGCCGGACCGCCGCTACCGCGATCCCCTCAAGCAATATGTCAAAGGCGAAGGCCGTTGGCCGTTGGTCATCGCCAAGATGCGTTCGCTATCCAAGCCGGTGATCGGCATGATTAACGGCCACGCCCACGGCGCAGGATTTAACCTAGTGCTTGGTTGTGACCTGCGCATCATGGCCGATGACGCCACGCTGCGCATTCCCTTCGTCAAGCGCGGCATCGCCACTGGCGTCAATCTGTTGCAGCAATTTGTCGGCATCGGCAAAGCCATGGAATGGGCACTGTTGGCACCGACGCTGTCAGCAACCGAAGCCGAACGCTGGGGACTGGTGAACCGCGTTGTGCCACTGGCTCAGCTCGAAGAGGCGACGCTAGAATGGGCACGTGAGTTCGCCCAAGGACCAACCCTGATTTATGGCTATACCAAATCAGCTATCGTCCACGGCTGGGAAGAAGCCTCGGTCGAAGCCGCCTATGAACACCAGGGGCTTGCCCTGCATTACACCTTGCAGACCGAAGACTTTGCCGAAGGACGGAAGGCGTTTCTAGAGAAACGTCCGCCACGTTTTCGCGGTCGGTAGTTTCTCGCCGCGAAGATTCAGGAGATGATGAATGATTAAAACAGCGAACTTTGCCGAGGCATACAAACACCGCTACCTACTACCGCCGTACCCGGCAGTGTATCTCAATACCTACATCACCAACTTAATTGCTGACTTCCGCGATGCCAAGGTTTCAACTCATCTGGACGGCGGGCATGCCCTCTTCGCCGAGTACGAAGAAGGTCATGCGACAACGCATGCTCACCCCGTCGATCAATGGCAAGTGTATGTGTCCGGCTCCGCACGGCTGGCTAAAAAATCGGTGCCATTAGTCACGGTCCAATACACTGATGCCTGGGTGCCCTACGGGCCGATCGAAGTTACGAAAGAAGGGTTCGCACTGATTGCCTTGTGGCCACGTCCCAACGACGAGACCTACGAGATGCCGAAAGATGCGAACCTGATTCGCGACCACTTGCGCGGCAAGCAACACCGCATCGTTACCAAGCAAGTCCAGGTCGCTGAGGAAGCGCCTAAGACTTTCGAGGAAGCCACAATCATTCAAGAAGGCGAAGCGTGGGCACGTCGCTGGCAACTCCCGGCAGGCACCATGCTCGACACTCCCGCTCCCTCCCAAGGTGGCGGTCAGTTCTTCGTGCCGCTGCAAGGATCGTTTCTCTACGAAGGATGTGAGTATCCACGTTGGTCAACCGTCTATGTCGGTCCCCAAGATGGAAGGATTGCCCTACGCGCTGGCGTCGATGGTGCCGAGGTGCTGGGAATGCAATTCTTGCCGCAGTCGTGATGTGGCATCACCTGTTTGCCTTTGCATTTGAAACGGAGCAAGGGCATGTCCTTATATTGCCGCCCGCGACTTGTGGGAAGGATTATGCGAACAAAATGCTCGCCGTCGCCTAGCGAGATTCTCCACCGAGCTCCGGGCGGTCAAGATAGCACTGCGAATGCCTACTTCTGACCGCCCGAATTTTTGCGGACGTGTTTTATCGCTGCGCCAGCGGACCGCGCAGCAATCGTCCGGGTAGTGCGCCGGTGTGTTCGTTATTGCGCAATACCACTTCGCCGTTCACCACCGTCGCCATAATCCCAGCAGCTTTTTGCTTTAAGCGTCGAGCACCAGCGGGCAGGTCGTAGGCGAGTTCCGGCAACATCGGAGCAATGGTGTCAGGGTTGAAGATGACGACATCGGCCTGATAGCCGGGACGCAGGAGTCCGCGACCCGCGAGTCCCCATTGCGACGCCGGGACGAAGCTGAGCATCCGCACGGCGTCTTCCAACGTCACGGCTTGCTTGTCTCGCACCCAATAGCTCAAAAGATGCGTTTGCAGCGACGAGTCCATGATCTGCGACACGTGAGCGCCGGAGTCGGAGAAGGTCACCACCGAGCGCGGGTTCTTAATCATCTCCAGGGCGTGATCCTGATTTTCGTTGACCAACGGCTGCAGGAAGAATTGTTTAAGATTCTTCGCGAGCGCCAAGTCGATGAACACTTCGACCGGATCTTTATTGAGTTCGCTGGCGATGTCAGCAATGGAACGGTATGGTGGCGTGGCCTTGTCCATCACCCACAGCCATTTGAAGTTTGCGGCGCGGGCTTCGGTGCCGACTCGCTGTTTATTGTCCGCTGGTTTTTGGTGCGCAGCTTCCACCAGCATTCGGCGCATTTCAGGATCACGCAGCTTGGCTTCTTGCTCTGCCAACGGCAGCTTACGAAACTCTTTCCATACCGGCAGCTTGTCGAATGGTGTCACCGTTTCAAAAGACAAGACAACGTTCAGCGAGCGGCTGTGCACCTGAATGAAGATGCGTCCACCGGCGGCAGCGGTTTCGTCTGCGAGGTTGAAGAACGGTCGCCACATCTCAGGCGCATAGCGGGCGCTAAACATACCGAACGTGACCGGCACGCCAGTATCAACCGCTAGGGCTTTCAGCCGTCCCAGATATTCGTGAACGCGTTCGGGATCGAAGCGCACGTCTTCATTGGCGATCTCGAAAATCCCTGCGCCCAGGTCGCCCATGACGCCGACCAACTGTCGGACCTCCTCCCAGGTCGCAAGGCGACTCGCCACTGGCTGCCCGTCTGGAGTTTGATGGTTATAGGTGCGTGACGTGGTAAAGCCGATAGCACCAGCACGAATCGCATTCTGGACTTCGCGTTTCATCGCGTCCAGATCGTCCGGCGTAGCAGCATCGGTAAAGGCACGTTCGCCCATGACATAGGTACGCAACGCGGAATGCCCGATGTAAGCCGAATAGTTAATACCTTTCGGCGCACGCTCCACCGCATCGAGATACTCGGGATAGGTCGTCCAGCTCCATCTGATGCCAGCTTCCATTGCTTCTGGAGAAATATCCTCGGCGCGTTCGAGATTACGCATGACGAGCAGTTTATCTTTTTCACTGCACGGAGCCAGCGAAAATCCGCAGTTCCCCATCACGACGCTGGTGATGCCGTGCCAACATGAACAGGTGCCCAGGGGGTCCCAAAACACCTGCGCATCCATGTGGGTATGCCCGTCAATGAAGCCAGGCGCAACGACATGTCCGTCGGCGTCGATGACTTCTCGTGCCCCTTCGCGGATCTTGCCAATTGCTGCGATTTTGCCCTGGGAGATGCCGACATCTGCACGGAAGCGCGGCATGCCCGAACCATCAATGATGGTGCCGTTTTTAATAAGAAGATCGTATGCCATGATCCCTCCTTTTATCGTGCTCTAGAGTCCGTAATAGCGCTTGGCACCGCCAGCTAGCACGCTGGCGAGCGTGTGTGGCGGCATGCCCATCGCCTTGATCATTTGCGGTGCGCCGGTGAACCCGTCGAGATGCGGGTAGTCTGTCGCCCACAAAATGTTGTCTGCACCAATATAATCCGCGAGCAAAGCCAGCGACCGCTCTACCGGCTCGAACGAGATGAAGCATTGGCGACGAAACAATTCGCTCGGTCGCATCGACAGACCAGTATCGTTCATGCCAACATCATCGAAATGCCGATCCATACGATCAAGCCAACCCGCCATCCAGCCGCCGCCAGATTCGAGGAAAGCGACCTTGAGTTTGGGAAAACGATCACAGATGCCGCACATGATGAAGCTTGTCGCTGCCGCCATCATCTCAAACGTGTGCGCGACGCAATGGCGCACAGCCCCGCCGCGCTTAAAGCGATCCATTGCGAGCGTCGGCTGTCCGCTTTCTGAACCGCCGTGGATACCGATAGAGAACCCTAACTCCTGGGCTTCTGTCCACAATGGCTCGAAAGCGCGATCATGCAAGACGCGCCCGTTGTAGGGATTGGGGCGGATAAATCCTGCCCGAAACCCCAGTTCAGCCGCGGCATAACGCAGCTCTTGCACCGCGCCTTCGACCGATTGCATCGGCAGCATGGCTGCGCCGAAGAGTCGCTCTGGATAGGGTTTGCAATAATCTGCCAACCAGCGGTTATACGCACGGCACGTCGCTGCGGCAAAATCGGGATTTTCTACCGCACCCAGAAATAAGCCAAGGCTGGGATAGAGCACCGCCGCGTCAATCCCTTCAGCTTCCATGTCGGGAATACGCGCGTGGGGATCAAACCCACCTTTGCGGCCTTCGGTATAGGGAATCGACGGAGAGACTTTGCCTTCGCGTGCGCCAATCGCGCCGACACCGCCGAAGCTGACACGTTTCTTGCCCCCGCCGAGATCGATGGCCACATCGCCTTCAATCCGAAAGATTTCGCGCCCGTCCTCAAGCGTGACCAGCTTGGGACAGCCCGCGCGATACTTCGGTTCGATGTACTGTTCCCACAAATCGGGAGGTTCGCAGATGTGCCCGTCGGAATCGATGACCTGATAGTTCATCGTATGCACCTCGCTTCACCAGATTTCTCCCGCCGGTCGGGAGAGGTCATTAGAAATTGCCGGCATCTCACCACGTTGCAGCGTAGGTTTCAACAGGACAGCAGCTCATAGTGGAAAAGACAGGCACGTTCAAGTGTTGCAGAAAAGGCAAAGAGAGCAGTGGAGAAAAAAGAGGCCGCCTGGGGACGAGGCGGCCTCAGGAGAAGGAGGAAGTGTAGAAGTGGGCTGGCCCACTTGGTCTTCCTGCATACTCTGGAGGGCACACCAAAGTATGCAGGAGAGAGGTAGAACAAACTTCGTGCCAAACTCCTCGGTCAAGGCATTTCACAGCGAAGCGCTGATTTTACGACAAAAACCGAGCGGCGAGAGAAGATGCAACGGCAAGGTGCTGCAGCCCGCCATCGCATTCTGCGACACAGTTTCTTGGTAAGCAGAGAAAAATCAACGCTCACCGCTCCAGTCGCAAGATGCAACGTGTCGCAGCTTGCGACGCCCCTCGTTTGTCGTGAAAAAAAGAGGCTAGGAAAAGACTGTGGAGTCTGATATTGAGACTGCATAGTCCATTCTAACAGCGCTCCTGACTATCACTGGGGTAACTTTTTACCAATGCCGGAGGCCGAGAGTGAACATCCAAGACACTGCCCTATCAGCGTTGCCAACGAGACAAACCATGCGTCAAGTCGCGACCGCATGGGAAGCGTTCATGGCAGGAGAGGAGCGTGGACTTGAACACGTCCGCCCAGTCATTCGCGAGTCGTGGCGGCGGTCCCAACGTTTGGGCGTGGACCCGTATCTGCCTGGGCTACCGTTGCTCCTTTCGGCTGAGCACTTGGAAACGCTGCAAGAACAAGAGGATCTTGTCGCCGTCGCGACCCCGTTCTTCGAGTCGATGCTCCAAGCCTGGGCAGATGAGCGCATGCTCTTGGGCGTGAGCGACCGTCATGGTCGCATTTTGCACACCGCTGGCCATCCCGAGATTGTAGAGCAAGCACGCGAGCTCAATGCTGTGCCGGGGAGGAGCGTAGCCGAAGACCAAATTGGGACAGCGCTGGCCAATGTCGTGCTGGCGCAAAATCACGCGGATTATGTCTTGTGGAACGAACATTACTGTCATGCGCTCCACATTTGGGCAGCCGTCGGCGCTCCGATCTCGCATCCGCTGACCCATGAAGTCATCGGAGTCGTCGGCGCTGTTGGAGAGGAGCTGCTCAATCCCCACATGTTGCAGATTATTTGGCGGGCGGCGTTGCGTTTAGAGCAATTACTGCACCATGAGGAATTGGTACGACGTACAGCGCTCCTTGATACCTACCACCGTTTCCTTCTCCAGCATCCCCACGACATCGTGCTTGCCATTGATGGCCGTGGCCATGTCTGCGGTGCCTCCCCTTCGCTCACGCAGTTGCTCGATGCTCCGCACTATATTTTGGGGCAGTCACTCTTGCGCATTCCCGACCTGCAGGTCAAAGGGATTCGTCACTTAACACGTGACCAGCATGAACGCCCCTATGAACTTCATGTGGCGGCCCTCGCTCGTGGCTGCACGTTGGGCGCAACTGCGGTTCCCATTTTGCACGACCAGCAACCCGTCGGTACTTTAGTCGTGATCGAGCCGCCAGCGTCCCCCCGGGCGCAGCGACCTAGCTCCGCGACCCCGTGGCGCACAACCTATACGTTTACTGACCTCGTGGGCACCGCACCTCTTTTTCAAGACAGCCTCACCAGCGCACGCCAAGCGGCGCGTTCCGATTTCCCGGTGTTGTTGCTGGGGGAATCTGGCACCGGGAAAGAACTCTTGGCTCATGCTATTCACGCCGCCAGTTTGCGATGTCGTGGGCCCTTCGTGCCCGTGAATTGTGGCGCGACCAACGATGAGTTGTTGGCTGCTGAATTGTTTGGCTACGTGGAAGGGGCCTTCACCGGAGCAATCAAAGGCGGGAAAAAAGGGAAACTCGAAGTTGCCCACAACGGGTCGCTCTTCCTTGACGAAGTCGAAGCCATGTCGCCCAAAATGCAGGTGAGTCTACTGCGGGTACTCGAAGAGAGCCGCGTGATTCGGGTAGGTGGCGAGCAGCCCATTCCCGTGAATGTCCGCGTCATCGCGGCCTCGAACGAAGACCTCACCGAGGCAGTACGCGAGAAGCGCTTCCGTCTCGATCTGTATCATCGACTGGCGACGTTCCCGGTGTCTCTGCCACCGCTGCGTAAGCGCACGGAAGATCTCCCGCAGCTTGCCAGATTTTTCCTCGACCAGTTAGGGTTTGCCCACATGCAACTCAGTCCAGAAGCCGAAAATCTTTTCCGCTCGTATCCCTGGCCGGGCAACGTGCGAGAGCTACGGAACGTCCTCGTACGCGCGGCTACGAAAGCGCAAGGCAATGTCATTCGTCCACAAGACTTGCCAGTGGAAATCAGGGAAGCGAAAACTGCGGACGTTCGTGCCCACACCGGTTCACTCCGCACCACGGAACGGGAGATGATTGCGCAAGCGCTCGCTGGCACGCACGGCGAGATTGGTGCGGCGGCCATCCAGCTAGGCATCCATCGCGCTACGCTGTACCGTAAGCTAAAGAAATACGGACTGATGGAATCCAACCAGTCATAAACCATTTGCAGGAGGGGTTATGTCTACCGAACTCACCAAAGAACAGAACAAAGACGTCGTACGTCGCGCCATTGCTGCCATCAGCCGTGGCGACTTAGACGGCTTCATGGCCGACGCTGCCGAAGACGTCACATTGAGCGTCATGGGCGCGGTCTTTCCCCCAATTCATGGCAAGCCACGTGTCATGAAAGGGCTTCGCAATGCGCTCGGCGCACGCCTGCAAGGCGGTGCCATCGTCATGACGATTGAGAATCTGATTGCCGAGGGAGACTTTGTGGCCGAACAGTCAAAAGGAATAGCCCGCACGAACGATGGCAAGGATTACAACAATACCTATTGTCGTGTGTGGCAGATTCGCGACGGTAAAATTCTGGCGATGCAAGAATACTTGGATACTGAACTGGTCCGCGCCTGCCTGGTAGATTAGCGACGGCGGCGGGTGTAGGGTTGCCACGATTTCACAGGTCACACACGCAAACACGAGGAGGGAACTGGTCATGCGAGACGGATTCAAAATCGTCGATACCGATTCACACATGATGGAGCCGGACTGGCTATGGGAACGCTACATGGAAGACGCCTACAAAGCGCAAGCTCCCAAGATGGGGCAGGCACCTGGGTCAGGGCGACGCACCTTCATCGTTGAGGGCGAGTCGTTTACCCGCGAGAAAGGCAAATACCCAATGGCGGCCCCGGCGTTTCTCAAAGCCGCACAACGGGCGATGGATCGTTTCGACAAAGCCCGACAGACGGGGTTTAGCGCACAAAGCCGCATTGACGATATGAATGAACAAGGCGTGGATGTGCAGATCCTTTATCCTACATTTACTGGCCAAATGCTGGGTCGCGAATTCTACGATACCAAACTCCTGGCCGCCTGCTGCCGTGCCTACAACAACTGGGCGGCAGAGTACACTTCGCTCGCACCTGGACGGCTGCGCTGGGCAGCGGCGTTGCCGATGCAGGATGTCGAGGAAGCCGTGAAAGAAGCTCAACGTGCGGCGCAGCAAGGTTGTGTCAGTTACTACATGCGCCCTAATCCGGTACGTGGTCGCACGTTATGGAGCGACGACTACCTGCCGCTGTGGGCAGAGATCGAGAAGATCGGTAAGCCTATCTCGACGCATGATTCGGCTTCAGCCTCGGTCCCTTCGTTTGGTGATCGCATGGAGACCCACACCAGCGGTCACATCCTGTCGCATCCGTTCGAGGCGATGGCGGCAATGGCTGGCTTAATCTGGTTCGGCATGTTCGAGAAATTTCCCAAACTCAAAGTCATCCACGTTGAAGGCGACGGCGGCTGGACGCCATACTGGCTGCAACGCATGGAGCAGCACTGGAATTTCAGCGGCAACGCCGAGCACGAATATCTAACGCGGCGACCGACTGAGTATTTCAAGAGCAACGTGTGCGTGGCCTTTCGTGGTGACGAACCCACGATGAAAGCCGCTGTGGAATTAGTCGGCGACGACAATTTCACCTGGGATAGCGACTATCCGCACCCGGACGGCACCTACCCGTGGGGCGTTGAAGCCATGCTCAAACAACCCCTCTCCCCAGAATCCAAGCGCAAGCTGTTATGGGACAACGCCGCGCGTGTGTTTAACCTCGTGTAGCGACAGCACCTTGCAGAGTCAGGCGTCACGCGACGCCTGACTTGTCCCCCTACTCAAGGCTACGCTCAAGCGCACCGCGAGCGGCCACCATGTGCCCTTTCAGGTTGAGTAGAATCCCAACATGACAGCGATGTGGTGGCATGGAAGGGTTCGGCGGCGTGTCAGCTTTGGGTCGTCTCCACCTCTTCGTTCTCGCACTGATTGCATTTCTTGCGGATCTTTGCGTAAGTCACAAAGTAGTCCTCGCAAGGACCGCTATCATAGTGAGGGCCATGGCAGACATGTTGGCGCTCTTCGTAGCTCTCTCGCTCCAACTCTGTCCAGTCATGGTCATCCTGCGTTTCCTTGCATTGGCAACGAGTGCAGGTACGGTGCCTCTTGCAGGTCGTACCGTAGACCAGTTTCCAATCGCCCCACGAATGCTCCAGGCGACGCTCTAGGACTGCCCTGTCGCGGACACATCTCCGTTTCTGCTCACAAGAATCCGAGGCGATATACATCCACGGACCCAGATCGTGCATGATGCGCTGCTCGAACGCGTTGCTACACCGCAGACATTTGCGCTGCTGGAGACAGGCAGCTACGTCAGAGAAATACCACGGTCCCCAACGATGGTTACCAGAGAGAGCACAGCACAACCGATTGAGGAGACGATTCATACCTGTTGAGGAGACGATTCATACCTGTGACCCTCCGCCGTCGAACCATTGATTATCAGGCCTTTTTGCCTTGACTCAGTTGAGATTGACTGGATTATCAGGCGCTTATACAAAAATCCGCCGTGTTCACTCTCCCCACACGACAACGGAGACCTCCCATGCCTGACTCTGCACGAAGTCAACCGCCAAAGCTCCTCGATGAAGTCCGTAATCCACGGTACGACTCTTTTTTGTCAGCGGTTGATTTTCCGTGAGTCGTGGCCTATCTAAACCACACGCCACGCGATTGGCACGAAGATACATATGAACCTCGAACAACAAATCGAACAGCTCGGACAATTGGCGAAAGCCGCTTCACGCAAGCTCGCTACAGCGACCACACCAACGAAAAACCGCGCCTTGACTCTTGCTGCTACGCGGTTGCGCGAACAGCAGGAAACCCTCCTCACTGCCAACTTTCAGGATGTCGAACTCGGGAAGCAAAATGGTCTTTCCTCAGCCATGCTGGATCGCCTGACCCTGACTCCAAGTCGTATCGACGCGATGGCCAAAGGTCTGGAGATCATCGCTGAACTTCCCGACCCGGTGGGGGAAACCCTGGAGATGTGGCGCAGGCCGAACGGTCTGGAAATTGGTCAGGTGCGTGTGCCGCTTGGTGTGGTCGGCATCATTTATGAGTCGCGCCCCAACGTCACTGCCGATGCTGCTGGGCTGTGTCTGAAGTCCGGCAACGCCACGATCCTCAAAGGTGGGTCGGAAGCGTTTCGTACCAACGGTGCCATTGTCGATGCTCTGACTGCGGCGGTTGTGGGCGCTGGACTTCCTGAAGCGTCGATTCAACTAGTCCGTTCGACGGACCGACAGTCGGTGGCGTTCCTGCTCCAGCAAGATCGTTACGTTGATGTGATTATTCCGCGCGGCGGGGAAGAGCTGATTCGTGCCGTGACGCAACGCTCGGCGATTCCGGTGATCCAGCACTTTTCTGGCATCTGCCACACTTTCGTGGATGCAACGGCTGACTTGGAAAAAGCGGCGAACATCTGTTTCAACGCCAAAGTCCAAAGGCCGTGGGTGTGCAATGCCATGGAGAACTTGCTCGTCCATCAAGCGGTTGCCCAATCGTTTCTGAGCGCGTTTGTTCCTACCTTGGAAAAAGCCGGTGTCGAAGTGCGCGGCTGTGAGCGCACAAGAAAAATCGCCCCGCAACTGAAGACAGCGAACGAGGAAGACTGGCGCACGGAATATCTCGACCTCATTCTTGCGGTCAAAGTGGTAGATTCCCTCGATGAGGCCATCGCCTTCATCAACACCAATGGCTCGGGGTTGGCTGACGCGATTGTGAGCGAAGACTACTCCAACGTGCGCCGCTTCCTACAAGAGATCGACTCAGCCACGGTGTATGCCAATGCTTCGACTCGTTTCACTGACGGGTATGAATTTGGCTTTGGCGCGGAAGTGGGGATTTCGACCAACCGGCTGCATGCCCGTGGACCGATGGGGCTGCGCGAATTGACGACGTACAAGTACATCATTCAAGGCAATGGCCAAGTGCGCGAATAGCTGCCATGAAGATCGGCATCTTTGGCGGGACGTTCGACCCAATTCACTGCGGCCATCTCCGTAGCGCTGAGGATGTGCGGGAAACCTTCGCACTCGACCGCCTCTATTTCGTTCCTGCGGCCCGCCCTCCTCACAAAAACCGTGCAGATATCGCCTCCGCCGAACATCGCTTCAAGATGGTCGAGCTGGCCGTGGCCGATCATCCAGCCTTTGTTGCCTCGGCAGTCGAGTTAGAAAGGCCGGGGCTTTCGTATTCAATTGACACGATCCGCCATTTTCTCGCTACCGACCAGCCGGCCACGCTGGCGTTGATGCTTGGCATTGATGCCTTTCGCGACCTGCCGTCGTGGAAAGAAAGTGCATCTATTCCAGCCTTGTGCGACCTCATCGTCACCACGCGCCCAGGGGAAGAGCTTCCTCCGGCGACAGCATTTCTTCCCGTTGCCCTGCAAAATGCCTTCTGGTACGATCCTGCCATTCGCATGTATCGACACGCCTCTGGACACTTCCTCACATTGCACCACATCGCTGGCCTCTCAATTGCCTCATCCACCCTCCGTCATCTGATGCAGCACGGGCGCTCGCTGCGCTACTTGGTCCCTGCTGCGGTCGAGGCGTATATCACCAACCATCGCTTGTACAAAGCAGAGGAATGCCAACGTTGAAGCCTGACAAAAGCTGGGAAAAAGCCTTGGCGTGTGCGCAAGCCGCGCTCGATAAAAAAGCCTACGATCTGGTCATTCTCCAGATTGGCTCCTTGTCCTCAGTCGGCGATTACTTCGTCATTTGCACGGGACGCTCCGACGTGCAGGTGCAGAGCATTAGCCGAGCGGTCGAAGAGGCTACGGCGAAAATCGGGGTACGCCCGCTGGCCATCGAAGGGTTTACCCACGGGCAATGGGTGCTCATCGATTTCGGTGACGTCGTCGTACACATCTTCTACGAGACGGTGCGTGAGTTCTACAACCTCGAAGGGTTGTGGAAGCAAGCCGCCAGATGTGCGCTGCCGGAACCCTACTCGTCGCAAGCGCACCATTTGCGCCTTGCTAGTGCGTAGCGCACCTAGCCTGTTCGGCACCTCTTGCGCCGAACAGTGCTTAGTCATGCCGCATACTCGCTGGGAGCAGTCGCAGGGTTTTCTCTTCAGCTACGCATTGTCGGCTGACGTACTCTCACGCGTTGCCATCTCCACGGCCATCGCAATCGCAGCTTGTAAGCTGCGCGGGTCGGCTTTCCCCTGACCGGCAATATCGAATGCGGTGCCGTGATCTGGAGAAGTCCGCACGATGGGCAGCCCGATAGTAATGTTGACGCCGTCTTCCCACGACAGCAGTTTGAGAGGAATCAGCCCTTGATCGTGATAGAGACAGATCACGCCGTCGAAGTCGCCACGTACAGCTCGGACAAAGACGGTATCCGCAGGAAACGGACCCTCCACTGCAAGCCCTTGCGCTTGGGCCTGCCGGATGGCTGGGGCAATGATACGGTCTTCTTCATCGCCAAAAGCCCCATTCTCGCCAGCGTGAGGATTGAGCCCGGCAACCGCGAGACGCGGGCGCACCATGCCGTGAAACCGAGTCAGGTGCTTGACCGTCAGGTCTATTGTCCGCCAGATACTAGTGCTCGTTAGTACCGCTGGCACCTGCGCCAACGCGACATGGGTTGTCACGAGAATCACGCGCAAGCGACTCCCGGCTAACATCATTCGCACCTCTGGGGTGTGCGTTAGCTCAGCAAGCAATTCGGTATGTCCGGGATAGGATCGCCCTGCGGCATGCCACATGGCTTTGCTAATCGGAGCAGTCACCAAGCCGTGGATTTTCCCTTGTACCGCCAGTTGTACTCCGGTCTCAACGTAGCGATACGATGCCTCTCCTCCGGCAGGAGACGGGTGTCCAGGCGTGCGTTCGCTTAAAGGTAGGGAGGACAGCTCAAGGACTGGCAGCATCCCTGCCGTTGCCGGATAAGGAGCCGCCAGCGTCCAAGGGATTGGTGTCACCGGTAGGTTGAGGCTTTGCGCAGTGTCTGCCAGCACAGCAAGGTCGCCGAGCACGAGGAGCCGACAGCGGGGTGCGATGGAGAGTGCCGACTTTAGGATGATTTCAGGACCAATGCCGGCGGGATCGCCCATGGATACGGCAATAAGCGGCAACATCCTGCTCTCTTCAGAATGGCCACAAGCTGTCCAAGAACCCTGGCTCTTCCTTCGGTGCTTGCGCAGCCGTCGTCTGTCCAGCAGGTTCGGCGCTCGGCTTTTTGAGCAGATCCCGAGAAGAGCGCGTCGGGGCAGCCGCGAGGAAATTCTCGATGTTGTGACGGAACCGCAGGTCTTCCTGAAACCAGCGGTCATAGCGTTTCTTGAGAGCCTCGTTATAAAGCTTGCTCTTAATCTGTTCGACCGAAGCTTTGTCAAGCGTCGTTTGTCCTGGCTGCGTGTGTTCCTCGACCTTGATGAGATGGACGCCGGTATTCGTGCGGAAAGGCTGGCTGATCTCCCCTGACTTGAGAGAGAAGGCCACCTCGTCAATCTCTTCACTCATTTGCCCTTTTTTGAAGTAACCGAGATCACCGCCTTGTCCGACACCTGGTCCCTTGGAATTCTGGTCGGCGAGTGCACCAAAATCTTCGCCACCCACCGCACGTTTCCGAATGTCTTCCATCTGTGCAAGCAGCTCAGCCGGATCGCCGGCCGAGAACGGCAGAAAGATATGCCGCACTCGGACTTGCTCGGCTTGGGTGTAGTCGGCGCTGTTCGCTTTGTAGTAGCGCTCGACATCCTCTGGAGTCACATTGACATGCGAACCAATCTCTCGGTTCACTAACAGCGCACGTTCGATTTCGTTGGCGACCTGTTGCCGGTAGGCTTCCATCGTCATGCCTTGGGTTGCCAAGGCAGCTTTGAACTGTTCATCGTCGATGCGGCTCTGATTCTTGATGCGCTCGATATAGCTGTCGATGTCTTCCGGCTTCGCTTTTATGCCTTGGGCCTCGACCTCCTTGGTAATCAGCTTATTCATAATCAGCACTTCCAAGAGATCCTTGTCCGCCATAGTGGCCGCACCACCCGGCGGGAGGAACATGGCTTGCTGGGTCGGGGATTTCGCCAAGGAACGGATCTCGTGGAGCGTGATCGGCTCATCGTCCACCGTCGCGATCACACGGTTCACGACCTCGGCCTGCACGGAAGCGCAGGTCCACACACTCACGAATCCTACGAATCCAATGATAAATACGAATAAGCTTTTCTTCATAGTCTCTTCGGCTACCACGACTCGCGCAGGCTGCGCAAGAGCGTCTCGAACAAAAGAGCCGGCTGGGATTCGTTCTGCGTTATCCCAGCCTACCGAGTTTCATCAAAGAATCTTTAGTGTTGACTTCTTATCGTGTCGGGCATATGGGGATTTCGTCATGGCGTCTTGAGACTATGGATAATGGCACAAGGCAGAACTGCTTGAAAACCCAGTCAATATCAACTTATTGGGACCAATGGGCCTGGGAATCACTGGTTAGGCATGCGACATAGGGGGGCTTCATGTCGGACGCCGTCAGAACAGCCTTGATCGGCGGCATCTTCGCACTCATTGGAGCCATCGGCGGAGCTGCGACAACAGGGTGGTCCCAGGTCCAGCTTGCCAGGCAGAAGTTCAACTCCGACCTTGTGCTGAAGGCCCTTGAATCAAGTGCACCAGAAGAACGGCTCGAGTCCTTGAAGCTTCTAGTCGAGACGAATCTTCTTCAAGATGCCGAGATTCAGAAGGGTGTCAGAGCTTATGCCGAAGCCAAGCAGAAGAATCCATCTAGCATCCCTCAGGTTTCCACTGCTCCGATCTTAGGGGCACCGGTAATTTCCAACCCCCGGATTTACCTCCTCGCAGGTTCCAAGGCTAAGGAACTACTGTTCACTTCATACAGAGCCGAGTTGGAGAACGCCGGCTACAAGGTTCTCGGCGCGAAATTACTCAATGACGAAAAGCGCCCTGTAAGCGAGGAGATCCGATTCTTCAATCCCGAAGATAAGATCCAGGCGGAGAAGATCGCCGAGTTCGTCAAGTTCAAGCTTTCTGCACCGCAGCTCGAGGCGACACTCCACTCCGATAGCAGTGCCAAGCCAGGCTACATTGAGATATGGTTTGGGAAGTGACAATGCCTAACAAGGCCACTCCATCACATCGCTGCCACGTTGGACTCTGCTGAACCTGAAAAGTCTCGTGTGGGCCGCTCGCAGTGACCAGGGGCGTTCGGCTAGTGAACCTCCCCAGCTCTGAGCTTAACCCTTGCACTCAGATTCAAGGGTTTCTATGCTGACCATCTGTGAACATTCGCTTCTACATTGATCCAGAAACTGAGCTACCCCATATTTGCAATCATGAGATTGACGAGGAAGAAGTAGAAGACATACTGGAGAGCCCCGGTGAAGACCGGCCGGGGCAAGATGGCTCACGGATCGCACTCGGACAGACACGCGGTGGACGCTTTCTGCGCGTCATTTACGTTCGTGATCCGCAACCGGACAGTATCTTTGTCATCACCGCCTATGATTTACGTGGCAAACCGTTACTCGCCTACCGCAGGCGCTTGAGGAAGAAAGGCCGATGAAACCACAACACTACCCCGCCGGATGGAACGAGGAAAGAGTCCGCAAGTTACTGCGGCACTATGAGACGCAAACAGAAGAGGAAGCTGTAGCCGAAGATGAAGCCGCACTGCGCCAGCGCGATCAGACCGTGCTGGTGGTGCCGAACCTCCTCGTCCCGATGATTACGAGACTGATTGCCAAAGCCGGGCAGCAAGAACAAAATGCCTCCCGACGGCGTAACAAACGCGCGGCACTGCCTCGCGGCCCGGCCGCGGATTCAGCTAAATCCGAAAAGTCTCGTGTGGGCCGCTCGCGGTGACTGCGGGCGCTGAGGCGTCCTCGGATAAAGACAAGAGGACGGTAGACTGGGGTGAGTTTACGACACCCAGCTCCTTTCCGGACAGTGAGTAACTACCCCGCCTCGCTCAATGTCTCCAGCAACGTCTTCACCGCCAGCATCACGTCTTCTTCTGGTTTGAGGGTAAAAGTCAGGCGCAAGTCCGGGCTTAGTTGCGAACGGCCTTTGTCTTTCTGCACGAAGGTCACGAGGCGCTCGCTTTTGATGGGAGCGTCAGGGTGGAAGTGCAGCGTCACTTTTTCCGCCCGTCGATAGACCGCTGTCACCAGATAATCCCGCAGCACGCGGCGCAGGTCCATCATCTCGATGAATGCCAAGACGAGCGGCGGCAGCGGACCGAAGCGATCTTCCATCTCGTAGGCAAGGTCTTCGAGATCGCTGCGGCTCCTGACGTTGGCGAGCTTCTTATAGAACACCAGCCGCTGGTTGACATCGGGAATGTACACTTCAGGGATGTAAGCCGGGACACTGAGCTGAATGTCTGGCTCGATGCGCATCTCGATCTCGCCGCCTTTGAGTTCGCGCACCGTGTCTTCCAGCATTTGCGCGTACAGCTCGAAGCCCACGGCGGCAACGTTGCCGTGCTGCTCTCTGCCGAGTAAATTGCCGGCCCCGCGAATCTCCAGGTCGTGCGCCGCCAAACGAAAGCCACTGCCCAAATCGTCGAGTTCCTGCAATACGTCGAGCCGTTTGCGGGCATCGTCAGTCAGCAAGTGTTCGCCGGGAATGAGCAGATATGCATAGGCACGATTGGATGAGCGTCCGACGCGACCACGAAGCTGATAGAGCTGCGCCAAGCCGAACTGATCGGCGCGGTTGATGATGATGGTGTTGGCCGTGGGAATATCGAGCCCGGACTCAATGATCGAGGAACACAGCAACACGTTGGCGCGATGATGAAGAAAGTCGAGCATGACCTTCTCCAATGCTCCTTCCGGCATTTGGCCATGACCGACGCAGAGAGCGGCTTCCGGCACAAGCTCGCGGAGCTGGCGGGCCATGCGCTCGATGGTTTCGACGCGGTTGTGGACGAAGAATACTTGCCCGCCACGCCCGAGTTCGTTCAAGATCGCTGCCCGCACCAGCTTGTCTTCGTAGCGCGAGACGTAGGTGCGAATCGCTTGACGATCCACCGGCGGCGTTTCGATGACGCTGAGGTCGCGCATACCCATCAACGCCATGTTGAGCGTGCGGGGAATCGGCGTGGCCGACAGCGTC
>SYOC01000156.1 GCA_005804965.1 Pseudomonadota bacterium | reverse complement strand
GGATACCACCATCGGCAATCACCGGGACGCCTGACCGCGACGCCACTTTCACGCTCTCGACAATGGCAGTGAGCTGCGGCACACCGACCCCCGACACGACGCGGGTCGTACAAATCGAGGCTGGCCCCATGCCGACTTTGATCCCGTCGGCTCCAGCACGCACAAGTGCATCCGCTCCATCAGCAGTAGCAACGTTCCCAGCCACCACTTCTAAGCTCGAAAACGTGCTTTTCAGCGCCCGGATCGTATCCATCACGCTGGTCGTGTGGCCGTGGGCGGTATCAATGACCACGACATCGACACCGGCACGCACGAGTGCATCCACCCGCGCTTCACGGTCGTCCCCAGTACCCACCGCACCGCCAACACGCAACCGCCCTTGCACGTCTTTACAAGCCTCGGGGTACTGAATGGTTTTCTCGATGTCCTTCACAGTAATCAGCCCTTTGAGATGCATGCGTTCATCAACTACGAGCAGCTTCTCAATGCGATGCCGATGCAGCGTCTCTTTCGCTTCATCAAGACTCACGCCTGGCCGCGCCGTAATGAGCCGATCTTTAGTCATCACCTCGGACACAAGGCGGTCCAACCGCTTCTCAAAGCGCAAATCGCGATTGGTGAGGATACCGACCAGTCTGCCATCTTTCGTGACCGGCAATCCAGAAATGCGGTAGCGCTGCATGATCTCTCGGGCTTGGGCAATGGTAATGTCCGGTGAGATCGTCACCGGGTCAGTAATCATGCCGCTTTCATATTTTTTGACCTTCTCGACCTCTTCTGCTTGCACGGCAATGCTGAGGTTGCGGTGAATGATGCCCATACCTCCAGCTTGTGCCATGGCGATGGCCGTGCGCGCCTCGGTCACGGTATCCATCGCCGCGCTGACCAGCGGGATGTTCAACTCAATCGTGCGCGTCAACGCGGTGCGGACATCGGCATCTTTGGGCATGAAGTCCGACGCCCCTGGCAGCAACAATACATCGTCAAAAGTCAATCCTTCTGGGATTTCAGGAGAAAACATGCCTATGCTCCTTCGCAGACGCTGGATACAAAAAAGCCCATCTGACCACGCGGAGAGACGGGCTTGGGTCGGTAGCTACACTGAAGGGGGCTGCCATGCCTTCTTCTAACAGACCGCTACCCGTCTGACAAGGCGACGCTTCTGCCTACAAGATATTGTGGCCCGCTGCTCCGAGCACACAATTCTTCGCGGTGGCAGCGGGAGGCGACTCGCGTGCAGCCACGCGCTTGCGACAGTCCCAGCGCTCATGGTAGGCAGGGGAAAACATTGGGGCGAGAACAAGGTGGCAAGGCATGTTCGTTGAGGTGAGTTGCAAAAAATGCGGAGGACGACAACGGATGGAGATCGGCACGCCCCCGCAGGGCGAGATCGAAGAGTATCTGCATCTTTTGACAGAACGCCTCTCGCACAAGCCGAGTTTCGAGTGTTTTGGCGGGCATTTCGAGTTCGCCCCACCGCTGCCACAATTTTGGGAGATCCATTGGGACACCTTGCAGGAAAACTGACGCAAGAGAGGCATTGTTCACACTGCGGTTTATGCGTATCGTGCGGAGCGTCCAGCCGATAGGTGCAATGGATGCAAAGGAAAGTCTTTCCTGCAAAATACGCTGAAGGCCGCTTTCAGGTCACGACGAAGCAAGCACACACACTCAACAGCGCGGAGTTTCCATGACACAACAGAGCGGACAACCCGTGGGGTTTTTTGACGAGGCCACCGCCCCGCAAGCCTCGCAAGAAGTCGAACGTTGGCGACATGAGGCCAATTATCGTTCGCCATTCCGCGTCGTACGTTGGCGCGTCGTGGACGAACAATGGGAAGGACGGAGCGCCATCGATGCCTTCGTCGTGGTGGAAATCCACGGCAAGGAAGATTTTGGCGCGGCCCAGGGCGTTGGTGGTGTGAATGCCCTCGACATGGCCCTGCAACAGGTACTGATAAAGCACTTTCCCTTCATCGAAGGGGTGCAAGTCATGGAGTCGTACACCCATCGCGGCGGCGAAGGCACGGCAGCAGAAGTTGTGTCCATTCAGAAATTTAGCGACGGTCGCCGACGCTGGAGCACCATGCGCAAGTCCCGCGATTTGTTGGCCTCAGCGTGGATGGCGCTGGTCGACGGCTACGAGTGGATCATCACGGTGAATTTGCAGAAGAAGGGGCAAAAGTAGGACAGGCAAGAAGACAGAAGCCAGGAGTCAGAAGCTAGAATCCAAAAGGGACAAGACATGGCCACAACAGTCGATTGGTACTATCACCGCCCTGGGTGAGTCACCTGTGGAAAAACGCAAGAGTTTCTTGCGCAGAAGGGCATCACCGTTAAAACCCAAAGCGATGCACGCAAAGAACGCATCGGACCGGAAGCAGCGCTACAACTGACCCAAGAAGTAACAGAGATCGTTGCCGCCAAAGGTAAGAAAGTGGTGCGCTATCACCTCGCGAAAGACAAACCAACGCGGGAAGACTTATTGGCGATTATGATCGGCCCCTCCGGCAACCTCCGTGCCCCAACCTTGCGCAAAGGCAAGAAGTTACTGATCGGGTTCGAGCCGGGAGCCTATGCTGAAGTGTTGGGGCCGTAGCTCTTCCAAGCGACAGCAGGGCCATTTCTTCTCAAGGTAGGGGTGATTCATGAATCGCCCCCGCGGACTCGCACGCTAGCCGTGCCCTTCCTCCTCGGCTACCCTGCCACTCACCATGCCCTCCCTCCCCTCCACCGCAGACATCGTGGTCGCCGGTGGCGGGCCAGCCGGCGCAACGATTGCCCGCTTGCTGGCTGGCCTCGGCTTTCACGTTGTCGTCTATGAAAAGCGAGCCTTCCCGCGTCACCAGATCGGCGAGTCGCTGACGCCACAAGTGCTGCCGCTGCTCGATTTTCTCGGTGTTCGTGCGCGTGTCGAAGCTGCTGGGTTCCTCCGCATGGTCGGCCATACGGTATGTTGGGGCAGCGACCAACCGCGCACTTCGTATTACAGTTCGGACCACAGCCGCCAGGGCCTGCAGGTGTGGCGGGCCGAGTTCGACGCGCTCTTACTCGATCATGCTCGGGCAGGTGGTGCCGCCGTCTACGAAAGGCAGCTCGTCAAAGATGTCCATTTCCACGATGCCGGGGTGACGGTTCACACTGGGCACGGTTACACCGACGCGAGATTCTTCATCGACGCCACAGGCCGGGCCGGGGTATTGGCCCGCCGCGAGTTGCGGCAGCGTGATCCGGTGTTCCAGACGCTCGCGGTCTCCGGTTACTGGCAAAACGCCGCTGGACCGACTGGAGTCGATTTCGCCAACACCATCCTCGAAACCTACAGCGACGGCCTTGTGTGGTCGGTCCCGCTGCACAACAGCCTGCGTAATGTCACCTTTCTCGTCGATTGGCAGCTGGGTTCCCACATTCGCCGGTCGGGCTTGTCCACCTTTTATCGCGAGCAAGTCGCTCGTACTCCGCATGTAGCGGGGTTTCTCCGCCATGCGCAGCTCGCCCTTGGTCCATGGGCATTCGATGCCACCTGGCACACGGCAATTACCTTTGCTGACAAGCAGTTCTTGTTGATTGGCGATGCGGGCATGTTCGTCGATCCACTCTCGTCAGAAGGTGTCCACAAAGCTATGGCGTCAGCCATCACCGGCGCGGCGGTGGTCAACACCATTTTGCGCCGACCAGCCATGACTGCGCACGCTCTCCAATTTTACGACGAAAGCCAGCGCAGTACGTATGATCTGCACTATCAGCAGTCCGCGCAGTATTATCAGGAAGAACAACGCTGGCCAGATGCGCCCTTCTGGCAACAACGAGCCACGAGCCACGAACCCCGAGTCACGAGCCACGAACCACGAACCACGAGCACGACTGTTTCGCATATCGCATTGGCACCAGAAACTACGATTGCTCTCCGTCCAGCAATCGAAGGTCCGTTTGTCGAGCTGCGCGAAGCAATGGTGACGCCCAGCTATCCGCGTGGCCTGCGGTTTCTTGAGCGCGTGTGTCTGCCACCGCTTCTTCGTGCGGTGCAAGAACACGGTGCGCTGGAGCGCGTTATGCGGGCCTATTTGCATACGCCGGAAGGACGCGGCTGTCCGCCAGAGGCTGTGCGGCAAGTGTTAGCGCGGCTGTATCAGGACGGAGCGCTTACAGCGACCGCGCCAGACGAAAGCCAATCAGATTGAAACGAAACTCAGGACTGTTGCGGAAACGATACGCCACCCGGCAAAACTCGGGGAAGAGTAGCCACGCACCGCCGCGTAAGACTTTTGTCGCCCCGCGCTCTGGTCCAGTGGGATTCTGTACAGACGAGTGCTGGTAGTAGCGCGGATCGTACCAATCGGCCACCCACTCCCACACATTCCCCGCCATATCGTGTAAGCCGTACCCATTCGCGGGATACGCATCGACTCGCGTCGTGCCCGCACGGTTGTCATAATTGGCCAGCGTCGGATCAATCGTGTCGCCCCACGGATACAGCTTGCCCGCCAGTCCTC
>SYOC01000155.1 GCA_005804965.1 Pseudomonadota bacterium | reverse complement strand
GGAGCCCGTATCTGCGAAGTTTTCCGGACAGCTAGGAGAGAACCATGGCCCTGATCCGCAAGTTCGAGCGGAGGAGTATGGAACGAAATTCGCTGCACAGGTCGATTAGGGCAACCTACACGCCTTTCGAGCATGACGGTCGCGTATCTCTGCAGATCGACAGTTATGGAAGCGAGACGCGCGAATCCCCAGGAAAGAAGAGCCAGAGCTTCCAACTAGATCGAGAGGGCGCTACAGCGCTCTTGGCGATGATCAGGCGTGAATTCGCCTTGAGCTGAAAGCGATCCGGCGCTCGCTAGACCTGGCATTTAGCAGTCGGTTCCTGGGCAAAGTTTCATCGGACATTGCCAGGGCCGGCGATGAGAACAGCCAGAGGGTCCCCAACCGGCTTTCCGGCGTGAGAGACGGCGCGGCTGCGGATGGGTTCTCTGCAACCTATAGCTTCAGACCAAGTTCGACCAAATGGCTCTCGAGCGCGGTCATGTTCACCCGAGCTGGCGAAGCGGAGTCCTCAAGGATCGCACGCGAAAGTTCAACGTCGTCTCGTGCCAGGTTCCCTGCCACCTTCTGGATTATCGGTAGAGGCACCCCATACTCATCTAGCGCTCGCAGCTCCCCTGGCAGAAATAGATTTTGCAACTCTGCAGCATACACGCGGTAGTTTACGACGTTCTCGCCTACCGTCGCGTCTACGACGTCATTCAAGGCCCTGAGCACCTGCGGGAACGTATACTCAGCACCGCGCATGAAGTTAAAGCACAGGTCGATCTCAGTTTGGGCAGAAAGACCTTCCCCCCTGACAAGCCCGTCCATAAAGCTACGCACTGATCCGCTGCGGCGGAGCCGGTCTCCAAAGAGTGCGAGCTGCTTTGGACTCCGAATACCATGTTTCGAGAATCGCAGAGTGGTCCACGGCACAGCAAAGGTCGCCTCCACCTGATCGAATGAAGGTATCCCCTTCCATCGCAGCAGCGACGATGCGTCATCTAACAACGACACAACCTGCTCCGCCAAGGAATTTAATTCGTCGACCCCGAACTCCGCCCACAAGGCTAGAATGTCCGCGGGTAGAAGGCTCGCTTCCGCGATGGCTCGCTTTCTCCGCTGAGCGCTTGACGTCAAAGAGCTGTCATCCAGGCGGACCAAGAGCTCGGGAAGGAAGACCTCGTCTGCATCGAACAGCGGGATTTTCACAGAGAAGTCTGCCTCCTCCGGTGGCGTACTGTAAAGGTAAACTCGGCCAACATTGTGCCTGAACATCCGGCCGGCTCGACCCTTGATATTGTCGAAGGTAAATCGGTCAAGCTTTGATGTACTTATGTTCCTGTCGTAGATAAAGACGTTCTTTGCAGCGGTATTCACGCCTTCGATCATGGATGAAGTGCAAACGATAGCGCCCAGATCACCTCGGTTAAACAATGAAATCATCAGGTGGGCTATGGCGCGGGGGACGCGTCCGTGGTGGATACCGATCCCTTGAGCGACCGTCTTCGCCAGAACCCACTCAGGGTGAAAATTTTCACCCAACCAGCGACCAAGGTCGACCGAAAAGGAAGAAGATTGGTAGATTTCGCTGGCCAAGAGTGCATACGACAAGCGAGCCGCAGATGGGGGCGACTGAACGTATATGAGAGAGCTTGAGTCTGAAACCGCTTTCAAATCTTGGATGAGCGTGGCAGGGCTGGGACCGAGGGATGTCCGATCGATGATGTCTGCCGTGACCGGGCTGTAGCGGGTCTTCACAAAGTCGACATCATTTCGGAACCGCTCAACGTGCGGCACCTCGTCTATCGACGGGCCTAGCAGGTAAATCTGTTTCGCAGCTTTGCCATATTTGGCTAGAATGGCGTTTAGAGCTAACGATCTGCGATCATTTCGTTCGAGGTCTAGTTTGTAGAACTCATCTATTATAAATAAGTCGATGTCGTAAATGTCTTTTCGCTCAAGTAGCCGCTCTTGAGTGCCGATAAAGATCGCGTGCTCTCCGGTTCGTTCCTCGCCCGTTCTGGTGATGACCTGATAATCTTCAAATCGACGAGACATCCGCCGCCGGAACTCGTCTAACAGTGCGATTGTGGGCACGACAGCCACTACGGTTGCAGGGCGCCTATGCGCGATCAGCGCATCGATAAGCAGGCTCTTTCCAAAACTCGTCGGCGCGGACAGAATGATGCTTCTGCCCTGCGCCAATCTATTGTATACCAAGGCCTGTTCTACATGGAAGATGACGTCAGGCAAGCCTGGTGCCCGCATCAGCTCAATTGCTAATTCGTCACGCCAGCTCCCACGCCCTTCAACGTAAGGGTAAAGGCCAACCTCCCTTGCAACTGCGTCGATCATGGCGCTGACGCCCCTCAGCCGACCTTCAAACTCCTCCCGGCGGTCGATCAATCTTATGACCAGGTCTAAGGTATCAGCCTCAACAGTGTCGCGTCTCTGAAAGTAGTAGGCAACGAACGCGCCACCCCGAAAATGTCGTCGCCGGAGAGCTCCGGCTTATCTAGTTGCGCACGAATGGCAGCGTAAGTTGTCACGAAAGGTAAGACTGCACTCGTGCGTTCATGTATTGCTCAACCTTGTCTTTGCTGTCCATTGGAACGATTATGGTGACAAAGGTCACCTCCACAGGGATGCGTTTTGCAAAGTAGGCGCGCGCTGCCGTCATCTCCGCAGCAACCGCAGCAACATATTCTGTGCTCCGGCTGTCGCTGGTGTTCGTTGGGACGAAGTCGGACGCGATGCAGATTGGCACCACAATGCGCTTGATGATCTGGTCAAGCGACGTCTCCTCTTCGAACAACCATGCCAGTTCGCCTGCGTATGGAGCGCCCACTTCGATCTTGGGGCCAATCAGTGCCTTCATCTCTGTGAGGAAGTCAGGCTTCCATAGCGGCTCTACGCTTTTCAGGGCTGCGTACCTGGCGGCCTGGATATCCGCGTAAAGCTTCGCCTCGCCGAGCCATAGCTCGAGATCACCCGTGTCTGCATTCTGTACGACATGCACGACGTCCACACTCGTGACGCTGTCATTGCTTCGCATCTTGTAGAACAACCGGGCCACAAACGGAACTGTATCAAACTCCTGCCGGCATACCGCGTGAAGTAAAATCTCGCCGATCTCACCGCGCGCCGCAGGATCGTTCGTGTCGAACAGGCGTCTACATGATCTGGCAAGTTGCTTGTTTGGTTCGTAAAGAAGGGCCTCCCGCTCTTTTGGTCGGAGAGCCACATCGGGCAACCAGTCGAAGAGATGCTCAGCGAGCGCCTTGGAGCGCCATGAGCCCACCTCGAAATCGGGGCATAACGCTATAGCGATTGGGGAGTCGGAAGACTCGGCAATCCGTTCGAGGAGTTTGGCGGGTTTCGGGAAGCCGTGCATGCCAACGATTCGCGCATTCATAGTTGCAGAGGCACCCAACATGTCAAACCGCGGGAGCCCGGTAGGCTAGGAAGTGAGCCCTGCGGCGTTGGTGCTGAGGTCCGGGGCGTTCCTCAAATGTGCGAGCCCCCTCGAATAGCATCCAGCTTCCTCGAGGAAGCTGTGCAGTCGCCTGCGCCGCTGCCGGTGAACGCTGGGAGGGTGTTGCCAAAGGCTCACAGAACCCGGGCAGCTGTCACTATTTTCGCAATTATCCGATCACATCCTCGCAAAACCAACGCCTTAGCCCCTCAGCCACCCCCGCTTATCTGCCCCCCATCCGGGCGGT
>SYOC01000154.1 GCA_005804965.1 Pseudomonadota bacterium | reverse complement strand
ATCCCGCGCTACTTCAACTCAGATGTTGACGACATGATTAAGAATATGGAGGACTTTGCGCGTGAAGTGAAGGAACCGTCGGAAAGACCATGACCCTTGAAAAGGAGCCTCCTATGATTCGTTTTACTGGAGTGAATCACCTCGCGTTCGCCACCGGCGATATGGACAAAACCGTGCAATTCTGGCGCGACTTGCTCGGCATGCGGCTGGTAACGACCCTGGGCCAGCCTGGATTTCGCCATTATTTCTTCGAGCTGTCACCGACCGATCTGGTGGCGTTTTTCGAGTGGCAAGGTGTCGAAGGCATTGACGAGAAACCGCACGGCATGCCGGTGCGCGGGCCGTTCATTTTCGATCACGTCTCGTTTGGTGTCGAAACCGCTGATGACCTCTGGGCACTGAAAGATAAGCTGGTCGCCGCTGGGCTGGAAGTGTCGAACGTGATCGACCACGGGTTTGTGCATTCGATTTATACGTTTGATCCGAACGGCATTCCCATCGAATTCAGCTACGACGTGCCCGGGTTCGACGTGCGGCAGCAGCCGCTTTGGGGCGACCGCGCACCCACTGCTATCGCCCAAGAAGGTGCTGACCCGGTGTCAGGACGCTGGCCATCTGTCCGACAAGAGACGCCGCGCGAACGCCGCTTTGCCTTGCCAGGCGCGGGAAGCGAACTGGCGCGAGAACGACTCAAGACTGCCAGCTAACAACGAGGAGACCACGATGAAACGCAGCACAGAGCGTATTCTCACCACGCATACCGGCAGCCTGCCACGCCCTGACGACTTGGTGACCATGCTCTACGCCCAAGAGCAGGGAGAAACGCAAGACCCTGCTGCCTTTGCGGTGCGAGTCCGCGAAGCAACGGCGGAGGTGGTGCAGAAGCAGCTCGCTGCTGGCGTGGATGTGATCAACGACGGTGAGGTGGGAAAGATCGGCTATGCCACTTACGTCAAGGATCGGTTGACGGGGTTCGACGGTGAAGCCGGACCGCTGCGGTCGGCAGACGTGTTAGCGTTCCCTAACTTCGCTCGCCGCGTCTATCGCCTCACTGGCGTGAAGCGTCCAGCATGCACCGGTCCGATTACGTACAAGAACACAGCGGCATTACAAACCGATCTGGCCAATTTTGCTACCGCGCTCGACGGTGTGGCTCCGGAAGAAGCGTTCCTCAGTGCCGCATCTCCTGGCGTTATCTCGCTTTTCCTGAAAAACGATTACTATCCCAACCACGACGCCTACCTCGAAGCCTTGGCCAATGCCATGAAAGTCGAGTACGACGCGATCCACCGCGCGGGGTTTTTGCTCCAAGTCGATTGTCCCGACCTCGCGATGGGTCGCCATATTCAGTTTACCGATGCCAGCCTCGCCGATTTCCGCAAGAACGCGGAACTGCATGTTGAAGCCTTGAACCATGCGCTCGCAGACATTCCGCCAGAGCGCATACGCTTGCACTTATGCTGGGGCAACTACGAAGGACCACATCATCTTGATGTGCCGCTTCACGACATTATTGATATCGTCCTGCGGGCACGCCCAGCCGCGCTGTCTTTTGAAGCCGCCAACCCCCGCCATGCCCACGAGTGGAAAGTGTTTCGCGAGGTCGCATTGCCGCCAGGGAAAATCTTAATCCCGGGCGTGCTCGACTCGACGACCAATTATATTGAGCATCCCGAGTTAGTGGCGGAACGCCTGTGTCGTTTCGCTGAAGTAGTGGGGCGAGAGAACGTGATTGCTGGAACAGACTGTGGCTTCGCGACCTTCGCGGGCTTAGCCGAAGTGGACCCGCAAATCACCTGGGCGAAATTTCGCGCTATGGCCGAGGGTGCGCGAATCGCCTCGCAGCAGTTGTGGTGAAGGTGCGGAAGGGCAATGCCTGCCCGGCTTGAACTGACGAAGACGTGCCGGGCTTTGGCAGTGCCTTATCCGAGCTTGAGTCCTAAAGCCCAACGTTTCGGACCGCTGCCCAGACGTATCCTTTCCGAGTCATTTCGAACTGCCAGCGGGCGGTGATGCGGTGGCGCAGCGAGGCGGTGGCGCAGCGAGTTAGCCAGAGCAGTACTTCTTACGTCCCAAACGGCAAGAAGATAACCTGATTCATCAGATTTCCTGGTTCTCCAGCCTTCGCTATCAGCTCCAAATCCTCTACACATCTCCCAATCGACACCCGCAGTTGATGCGCGTACACAATCCCACAGAACGGAATGCCCGCTCGTTGTCGTTTCGTCGCCTCGGCTAAGAGATCGTCATCGCGTGTGAACAGGACCCATCCCAGTTCACTTGCCCGGTTCAGGAGGTCAACATCCTCCAGTTCACTCGCCTCGTCCTCATAGGCAGTGAGCACTTCCACTCCACGGAGCCGGAGTCCGACAGTGATCGCTCGGGGCGCATGCTGATCCATGAGGAAAGCAATGGGCATCAACTCAGCCTTCGCGCCTTCAGCCGTTCTATCAGCGTGGCGGAAGGTACGCTTTGTTGCAATTGGTCCACGCGCTGGAGCCGCCGTGCTATGTCTTGGTCAAGCTCGGCTTTATGATCCCAGTAGTATGCTAGCGCCGAGTGGATCTGCCCCATGGTGAGGTGGGGATGTTGGAAGTGGAGTTCTTCCGAGCTCCAACCATAGGCGAGATGGTCCAACACGAGTTCAATGACTTTCACCCGCGTGTCTGCAATCAGCGGCACTTGCGCCTCATCCAGCCGGATATGCTCGTAACGCGTTTCGCTCAGCACGAGAGAAACCTCCTTTCTCTGTGTGGAGTGTACGTCCAAGTCTGTCGTCACGTAAAGGGGATTGCGAGGGCTAACGCCTCCTACATGGACGCCCCCGGTGGTGGAAGGATGGTTGCGGCAATGGGTAACGGGGATCCTTATAGGCTGGGATGACAATCCCAGCCCTTCGTCTCGCGTGTAAGGCCAACTGAACATGCTGGGTTTCGTACAGCTTAGCCCAGCCTACGGTCTGCCCAGAAGAATCCAACCACGGCGATCCCTAAAGTAACCGCGATGAGGGCTGCGAGAATTTCTGTTCCGCTCATGGAACTATTTCCTTCAGTGCCCCACCATCCGCGCTACGCTGCCTTCTTCGCCGCCGGTTTCTTCTACGCCCTTGATAACGATGGGATCGGCCTTGACCAGCAGCATGAACACCGCGCCACTGACAAGTCCGCATCCCGCCGCCAGATAAAAGAGCGTCACCCAACTGCCGGTGTAGGTGACGATGAAGCCGGCAATAGTCGGGCCAAAAACGCCAGCGAAGTTGCCCATGGTGTTCATGACCCCACCAACGGCGCCGACCGCGCGGGGCGCGAGTTCGAGCGGCATGCTCCAAAACCCCGACACCGACAGCGAGAACACGAAATAGAAAAGCACGAAGAAAACGATGGACAAGGTCGTGGATGGCACCAGCACAGCGGCGACTAAGAGCGGCATGGCGAGTGCCGTACAAAACCCAGGGAACCGCGCTCGCGCTACTCGTGCGCCATAGCCGTTGCGCAAAAACCAGTCCGAGATCGCCCCTCCGGTGATCATACCCAAGAAGCCACCGAAGGTCGGCAACATGCCGACTCCACCCATGGCCATGCGCGAGAATCCTCGCACTTCGACGAGATACGTCGGAAACCACAGGATGAAGATCCAGGCGATAAAGGCGTAGAGCATGTACGCGACACAAAGAAAGAGTACCGACGGAGTGAGAAGGATTAACCAGAACGAGGGTCGTCCATGCGAGGTCGTGGTGAGCATGTGGGCTTCGACGTATTCGACTTCGGCGGCCGTAGCTTTGGGATGCTCGCGCGGGGTATCGGTCGTGTACAGCAGCCACGCGACGGCCCACACTAAGCCAACAGCGGCATTGAAGTAAAACACCACCGGCCAGGAAAACATCTGGATGATCCATGTGGTAGTTGGATACGCCAGCATTTGCCCGATCGACGTACCCGAGATGCTCACCGTTTGCGCCCGGCCAAATTCTTGACGCGGTACCCAGTGCGAATTGAACACTGCCAATGCCGGCAGGCTCACGGATTCACATGCCCCCACGAGAAACCGCAAGACAAGCAGTAAACCAAACGAGGTCTGCCCCAGAGGAGTCAGCGCGGTGAACAGTGAGAATCCCAAGCAGGAGAGCGCCAAGACTTTACGTGGACTCTTGCGATCTGCAATCAAGCCGCCGGGGAATTGGAACAACGCATAGCCAAGCAAGAATGCAGACAACGCGAAGCCAAACTGCGCTTTGTCCCACCCGGTCTCGCGCATGATGTCCGCACCAGCGATCGAGATATTCACCCGATCCGCGTAGTTGATAATAGTGCTCAGAAACAGCAGCCCAACGACTTTATAGCGGACCGGCCACGGCATTGTTGCCCTCCCTTTTGCGAACCCTCACCCGTCCTCGCTGCGCTCGTCCTGCCCTCTCCCTGCCAGGGAGAGGGATAAGGGTGAGGGTAAACGCAATCGCAAACCACTCTAGCGGGTCTGATTAGCTCCGGGACTATACCTGAAGTCGCAGGAGATGGACATAGACGCCGTGCGCCAAGCAGCCCTACCGCTTGACAGGCGCGGCGTTGGCATGCTCAAGAAAGACAGCGGCCACCAGGACTGACGCCGGGACGAGGTCCCGTTTCCGTAACCAGGGCCGACAAGGAGGGATGTCGTGAAATTTGGCTTATTCTATCAAATGCCATGCGCGGAGACGCAGTCCGAGCCTGTCCGCTATCGGGAAACTATGGAGCAAATCGCCCATGCCGATACACTCGGATTCGATTGTGCGTGGATGGCGGAATTGCATTTCTTCAAACCCTTTTCGATCATGCCTTCGCCATTGATGGTGGCGGCGGCGGTGGCGCAACACACCAAACGCATTCGTTTGGGCATTGCTGTGAATTTGCTGCCGCTCTATCACCCACTGCGGGGCGCAGAAGATGGTGCTACCGCCGATATTCTAACCAATGGTCGCTTGGAGTTTGGTGTTGGTCGAGGAGCGATTCCCGTGCATTTTGCTGGGTTCAATGTCTCCCGCGAGGAAAGCCGCGAGCGCTTCGAGGAGTCGCTCGAAGTCATTCAGAAAGCCTGGACGCTGCCCTCGTTCTCATACGATGGCAAGCACTACCAGATTCCAGAAACCAGCCTTGCACCCAAGCCGCTGCAAAAACCGCATCCACCTTTTCGCATTGCCGCCAATAGCCCGGACACGGCAGTGTTCGCTGGTAATGCGCACTATCCGATTCTGGTTGCTTCAGTGACCAACCCGCTGCCACGCATGTTTGAACAGGTGGCTGGCTATCGCAAAGCCTGGCACGACAGCACTGCACCGACCTACGCCCAGGCTCCAGCGCAGCCGGATATCTCCACCATGTTTTTTGTTCATCCCGGCACCAGCCTTGAGCAAGTGCGGGGCGACGTTGAGCCCAGCCTCGCGAATTACTTCCAGAGCGCGACCTCCATGGTGCGTGCCGGAGCACGCCCACAAGGCGGTAATGACTCCTACCGTTATCTCCAAGAGGTGCAACGGTCACTCAACGAGATTACCTTCGAGAAGATCGTCGAATCCATGGCAATTTTCGGCTCTTCTCAGGACTGTGCAGCGCGGATCAAAACTTTGCATAAGGAGTTGGGCATGAAGGAGCTGATCTGCTGGTTTAACCCTGGTGGTCTCGTGCCTCACGAGAAGGTGCTGGCAGCGATGTCGCGGTTTGCGGCGGAAGTGATGCCGGAGGTGCGGGCGTTGTGAGTAACGAGTGATGAGCGATAAGTGCCGAGCGAGGAATGGAGAGGGACCTAGTGCGAGGCCTCTCTATCGTCTCCGTTGACAAGCGCGGCACGGTGACCGATAACGAACGGACAAGACAACTGAAGGAGGGTTTTCTATGGGACGTATCTTTTTTCGCGGCGCAAACCTGATTGATGGAGCGCATGCGCCAAAGGCGAACGCGACAGTCGTTGTGGAAGGTGAACGCATCACCGCCGTTGGCACCAACGGCAATATGCCTAAGCCGACGGTGCATGACACCGTGTATGATCTCGGTGGTAAATCACTCATGCCGGGCATGGTGATGTGTCACTATCATGTGGCCTATGACAACGTCGCGCGGATGGAAGACATTGATATGCGTCATCCGCCCACATTCTTGACACTGATTGCCGCAAAGAATGCCGAGTTGCTGTTGCGTTCTGGCTACACCGGGGCTGTTGGTGCCGGCACCATGCACAACATCGACGTGACCCTGAAACGCGCGATTGATGCTGGCATGATTCAAGGGCCACGCTTCCTGCCCTGCGGTCGCGATCTCGTGACCACTGGCGATTCTGTTGATTGTCATCCGCAGTTCTGGAATTTGCAGATGCCGGGTCTGGCACGTATCTGCGACGGCCCTGACGACTTCCGCAAAGCCGTGCGTGAAGAGATCAAGAATGGCGTCGAAATTATTAAACTCTATCCGACTGGCGGGCACGGGCTGTTCTGGCCAGCGGACGTGATGACCATGAGTCAGGCAGAGATCGACGCTGCGGCTGAAGCGGCTCACGAACGTGGCAAGAAAATCCGTGGCCACATCATCTCTAAGAAAGGCATCTTGGCGAGTCTGAAAGCTGGCGTCGATGTGATCGACCACGGCGACATGATGGATGAAGAGTGCATCGACATCATGGCCAAGCAAGGCACTTTTGTCACGCCGAGTCTCTACTTTCCGTGGATGATGGTCGAGGAAAAGCGTCGTACCGGTAAGAGCGGATTCGGTGGCGTGGAAGAGATGGAAAAAGGCCTTGAGCATTCGGCTCACGTCATTCCGCTGGCGCAAAAGGCTGGGGTGAAGTTCGTGGTGGGCGATGACTTCGGCATTGCCTCGTTGCCGCACGGTGCGTATGCCAAAGAACTGCAAGCCTATGTGAAAGGTGCCGGCATCTCCGCGCTTGATGTCATTACCTGGGCAACCAAGAACGGTGCCGAACTGCTCGGAATGGGCGACGAACTCGGCACCATCGAGCCGGGCAAAATCGCTGACTTGCTTGTCGTTGATGGCAACCCGGCGAAGAACATCACCGTGCTCGAAGACCGCGACAATCTGGACGTGGTCATGAAAGGCGGCCAGTTCGTCACCTGCCAATTGACTCCCGCCAAAGTGCGCCTGCAAAGAGCAGCGTAAGCAACATCTCAGGCGAAGAGGGGAAACGGGGAAAGGGCGAACAGGAGTGAGTCTCGCTTTTCCCCGCTCCTATTTTTCTCCCCCTTGGAGAGATCGACCTCGATGCGCGGCCATATGACACGCCGGCAGAGGTCCCTGTCACCAGTTTTCTTTTTCCGGGCTCGTCTCTGAGCGGTTTTTTTCTTACACTTTCGGCATGAAGAATGGTCTCTTGATCTCAGGCGAGCCGCGTACGCATCGCCGCGCGATGCTCATGTCGGCCATCGTCGGTGCGACGCTGCTTGCCGTCAAACTTCTGGCTGCCGCCCTGACTGGCTCGGCGGCGATTCTGTCTGATGCCCTGGAGTCGATCATTAACGTGGTCGCCAGCATCTTTGCTCTCTACAGCGTGGTGCTGAGTGCCCAACCGCCGGATAGTTCTCACCCCTACGGCCACGGGAAGATCGAGTCTTTTTCCGCCGGGTTTGAAGGCGCACTAATTATCTTGGCGGCGTTGGCGATTCTGTGGGAGGCGATTCCCGGGTTTTTTGCCCCGCGTTCGTTAGCGGCGTTGGACGTAGGAATCCTCCTCGTACTGGGCGCGGCTGGGGTTAATGCCGGATTAGGCATCTTCCTGATTCGTGTTGGTCGCCGCACCCATTCATTTGCCCTCACGGCGGACGGCAAGCACTTGCTGACGGATGTCTATACCAGCATCGGTGTGTCGGTCGGCGTGGGGTTGGTGCATGTGACCGGATGGGTGGTGCTGGACTCCATCGCGGCGTGCGCGGTCGCGGTCAACATCCTGGTGACCGGCACACGACTCGTGCGTCAATCGGTTCGCCATCTCATGGATGAAGCTGAGGAGGAAGTGCTGGCCAAGATTGTCAACACGCTCCAACAGGCACGGCAGCCCGAATGGATCGATCTCCACCATCTGCGTTCGTGGCGCTCCGGCAACCTCTATCACATCGACTTTCACTTGACGTTGCCGCGCTACTGGAATTTGGAGCGAGGTCACGAAACCGAGACCGAAGTCGAAGCCTGGCTGGTGGAGCATTTAGGCGGCCAGGGAGAAACGTTGCTGCACTTGGACCCTTGCACTCCTCATCACTGTCCCTCGTGCCGTATGGAGGCATGCCCCGTCCGGGCCAGCGCCTTTCGAAGAACACCTCCGTGGACGGTGGAGACAGCGACGGGAAATCTCCCGTTCTTTCTGGAGAGCTAATGAAGGATAACCCTATGAGTGGCGAGGATAGTCAGCAAGCCATTGCACCCAAGGGAACGCGTCTTTGAGTGCATTGTGGAGCTTTTGGTCAGCCGTCCAGAATGCGCATCCTGCTTGCTCGGCAAGGTGGACATACCAGCTATCATAAACGCTTCGTTGGTAGCGGCGAGCTAATGCGTAGCTTTCTTGAGGTGGCGGCAAGGATGCTTTTTCCACTGCCAAAGTGAGCAGCAATGTGACGGCCTCTTGCCCTTCCTCTTCGGTCAATTGCCCGCGTGCTACGGCTTTATTCAGGCCATTCACCACTTCATACTCCCAGAAAGCTGGCACGAGAAGAGAGACAACGCCGCGCTCGTAGTCGTCACGAATCAAGTTGGCCTTGTCGGCCAGAGATTCATGAGGATTCAGCCATTTGATCGCGACGCTGGCATCTACCACCAGTTTAGGCACGGTCGTTCAGCTCTTCCTTTCCTTCGCGGATTAGGTCGCCAAGGTTGATGTTTCTTCCTTCTAGTCTTTGGCCAAACGCTCTCATACGTGCTACGAGCGACTGACGCTCGCTCAGCTCTTCTGGGAGCACCTCCTTTTCCTTTCCTACCTCGTCCACAATGACCATGACTGAAACTCCATTCGGGAGGCGGACTCCGTCTTCCACGATGACTACGTTGTCTTTGACTATGCCTTTACACATCATTGCTCAATCTCCTCCTCAAGATGACAATATCCCCCACTTTGTATTTGCTTCCACCTCGCTGCGCACCAAGAGGCAGTCGCTTATTTTGTCTATCCATAGGATTCATGCGGCAGAAACGGTCATACTCCTTCGATAGAGCATTGCAAACCCGTCACGCTGTCCCGACTCCACATAAGGTGTGGACTACGTCGAGGATCACGCGTGCGCCGTTCTCGAACGCCTCGCGCCGCATACTCTCGTTGGGCTGGTGGGCTTGGTCGAGATCGCCGGGTCCACAAATCAGCGACGCGATGCCGGCGCGTGCAAATTGACAACCATCAGTGGCGAACGGCGCACCGCCACTCGTTTTGCGATCGAGACGGGAGAACAGTGCGCTTTCCAGCGGCGTATCTCGTGGAGACAACAGTGGCGGCACCACAAATGCCTCACCGATTTCCAAGCGTGCGCGATGGTGCGGAGACCCGTAATCTCGCAAATCGAGTTCTTGCACACGCCGCGCGATTTCGCGATACGCTTCCAGTGGGTCACCTTGCGGTAAGGGGCGATAACTCACCTGAACGGTACATTCCTCGGCGATCATGTTTGCCGCCGTACCACCGCGAATGCTGCCGAAGTTGAGAGTAGTGTACGGTGATTCGGGAAACAGGTTGGCAAACGCAGTGCTGGGCTGCTGCCGCAATTCCTCCTGATAGCGCCCAATCGTCTCGATCACTTTACCAGCCACGGCGATAGCATTGACGCCTTGCTCGGGCATACTGCTGTGTCCACCCAACCCGTGTACGGTAATGCTGAAGATCGCCACACCTTTGTGGGTGTGGAATACCTGATAGGATGTCGGCTCGCCGATCCACGCGAGCCGTGGTTGCGGAATCTCGCTCAAAAGGGTCGGCAACACCGGCAGCAGCCGTTCTGCTCCGCGACAACCAACCTCCTCGTCGGAGGTGAAAATAAACACCAACGGACGCTGTAAGCTGGCAAGGTCAAGTTGCGCGGCAGCCTCGACACACTGGGCAAGAAACACTTTCATGTCGGAGGCCCCGCGCCCGTACACGCGATCATCTTCAATTTCTAAGCGTAGCGGGTCGCGCTGCCAGCCCGGCTGACCGATGAAGGGCACGACATCGACGTGCCCCGAGACAATCAGCCCGTCCGGTTCCGGTGGTCCTGCGACGGCGACGAGATCAGCTTTGGGCACGCCAGCGACTTCGCTGCGATGCCATGCGGTGCGGAAGCCGTGGCTTTCCAAATGTGAACCCAAATACTCCATGGCTTCAACGTTGCTCTTGGTGCTGACAGTGTCGCAACCAATCAGACGACTAGCGAGTTCGCGCAGGTAGGTAGTCATAATGAGTCCTTCTCTTGACCCTAAGGAAGTTCTCGGGGTAAGCGTGATACCTATCAGAAAAGGAGGACCTATGACCAGACTCGACGGACAAGTGGCAATTGTGACTGGTGGCGGGCAAGGCATTGGACACGGCGTCGCACTGTGTTTGGCACGTGCCGGTGCGCACGTGGTGGTGGCCGATGCGGCACAGGCTCGTCTCGCCCAAGCCGTGGCCGAGGTGGAAGCTGTCGGGGTGCAATCCCTGGGTATGCAGGTAGATGTCACCAAAGCTGCCAGTGTGGACGGCATGGTCGCGGCGACGCTGGCACGTTTCGGTAAGATCGACATTTTGGTCAACAATGCTGGCGTAGTGGTGGTGAAGCCGATCCACGCGCAAACCGAGGCCGACTGGGACCGGGTGCTCGATGTGAATCTCAAAGGGGTGTTCCTGTGCTGTCATCGCGTAGTGCGGGAGATGGTCGCGCAAAAGAGCGGTGCCATTGTCAACATTGCTTCGATTGCCGCGTTTCATTATACCGTGCCACACGTGCCCTATGCGGCCTCGAAAGCCGGCGTGGTCGCGATCACCCGTGATCTCGCCTACGAAGTAGCGCGTCACGGCGTGCGGGTGAATGCCATCGCGCCGGGGCCAATTGAAACGCCGATGATGAGTGCTGCCCTGACCCAAGCGCAAAAAGACGCCTATGCGCAAAGCATCCCGCTGAGCCGTCTAGGACAGCCACGCGACATCGGCAATGCCGCAGTCTTCCTCGTGTCGGAAGAGGCGAGCTTTATTACCGGGGTGACCTTGCCTGTCAGTGGCGGGACAGATTTGCGGGTGACGAACGCGTGAAGAGCAGTAAGCAGTTAGCAGTGATTAGTTGTTGGTAAATGAGGTGAGAAAGGGGAAGCCATGACCACACTCAGCGTCAACCTCAATAAGATTGCTACGCTGCGCAATGCGCGTGGCGGTGAGCGCCCTAGCGTCGTGCGGGCTGCGCAGACGTGCATCGAAGCTGGTTGTCACGGCATTACTGTGCATCCTCGTCCCGATGCCCGCCACATCCGTCGCCAAGATGTGCTTGATCTCGCAGCCATGCTCACAACGGTAGAGTTCAACATCGAAGGCTATCCGTCTCCTGAGTTTCTTGACCTTGTGTGCCAGGTGCGTCCGACCCAGTGTACGTTAGTGCCCGACCCGCCCGACGTGCTGACCTCGAATGCTGGGTGGGATCTCGCTGACGACGTTGCGTGGCTCGGCGCAGTGCTGAAGCGACTACGCGAGCGTGGCATCCGGACTGCGCTATTTTTAGAGCCAGATCGAGATCAGGTCCGGCGGGCGAAAGATGTAGGAGCCGACCGCATTGAACTCTACACCGAACTCTACGCCCGTATGTTTCACACGCCCGAACGCGAGCGAGTGTTCGAGCCCTATCTCCATGCAGCGATAACCGCTCGAGAAGTCGGGATCGGTATTAACGCTGGGCACGACTTGGATCTCGATAACCTGCCGTTCTTTGCGCAACGCATCCCTGGACTGTTGGAAGTCTCCATCGGCCATGCCCTGATTGCTGACGCGCTGGAGATGGGGCTGCGCCAGTCCGTAAAGGCGTATCTGCGTGCACTGGGGCATTTAGCGGCGAAGGATGTGTGAGGAAGCCTAGCGGTTGACGCCCGCCTTGGTCGCCAACGAAGCGTAGCTTACACCCTCGCCGTTCTCGGTGCTGACCGGCAGCCCTGCATCTCTCCAGCCAGGCACTGGACTGCCATCTGGAGCCTGACCGCCGCCGAACCCACCCATCATATTGCTCACCTTGCTGTAACCAGCTTGGACCATCAGGTCCGCAGCACGCTGTGAACGCACGCCAGCTTGGCAGCCGACAATTACTGTCGCGTCCTTGGGAATGGTCGCTTCGACAACGGTGAGGAAGTCTGGATTCGGTGCTGGTCGCCCAGGTGCTTGAAAGAAAAAGGCCGGGATGTTGATGCCCTTCTGGGGATGGGCTGCGGTAAACTCGGGCTCGGTGCGCACGTCCAAGTAAACGATGGTTGCGTCGTGCTGCATTTGGTCGTGCGCTTGTGGAGGAGTAATTTGCTTGACTGCCATGAGGTGCTCCTTCGGAGTTTTGCAGCAAGGAGTAGCGTCCGAGGGAAAGCGAGTCAATGACTGCCCTTCCGTTCCTGTCGTCAGGTTTGCTAGTGATTGCAAGGCAAGGGTCCACATGAAGGTCAAGAAAGGAATGAGTTATGGAAAACGCTGTACTGTGTAGTCGCGAAGGCAATGTCGGCGTCATCACGCTGAACCGCCCTGCCCAATATAACGTCATTAGCCAAGAGTTAGCACTGGCGTTTCGCACCGCTATCCGCGAGTACGCGGAGGATGGCAGCATCCGTGCCGTGGTGCTCACCGGCAATGGTGCCGCTTTTTGTGGCGGAGGCGACATCAGGTTTATGAACGCCGCGCGTGAGGAAGGCCGCACGGTGGCGAGCTTCGAAAATCTCTTCCCTATGTTGCATGGCGCGATCCTTAATATGCGCGAAATGCCCAAACCGATCATCGCTGCGCTCAATGGCGTGGCGGCTGGTGGCGGTTTAGGGTTGGCTTTAGCTTGCGATTTTCGCGTGGCTTCCCCGAAAGTGACACTCTTGACCGCGTTCCTTGGAATCGGAGCTAGTCCGGATTCCAGCTCGTCGTTTTTCCTGCCGCGCTATGTGGGCATCGGACGTGCGACAGAACTCTTTCTGCGCAACAAGCCGGTGAGTGCAGAAGAGGCGTTGGGCTTAGGTCTCCTCAATGCCGTGGTGCCGCCGGAGAAGGTGCTGGACGAAGCTATGACTTTAGCTCGTGAATTGGCCCAGGGACCAACCGGCGCTTTTGGCCGCACGAAACAATTGCTGAATCAAAGCTTCAGTACGTCGTTGCAGGAACATCTACACGACGAGGCGCGGTTGATTACCATCTCTGGATCGACGAACGATTTCGCCGAAGGGCTGACCGCGTTTCTCAGGAAACGCAAGCCCGTGTTTACCGGCAAGTGAGTGATGATGGCCGCAAGTTCAAGGAGAAATGTCATGCAAGCAATTACGTTTGCCTCCCCTGGAGGCCCCGAAGTGTTACAGTTAGCCACCGTACCAGATCCAGTTCCTACTGCTGAACAAGTGCTCGTGCGCGTACGGGCGACGGCACTCAATCGCGCTGACACTCTGCAACGGCGTGGGGCGTATCCGCCACCGCCGGGGGAGTCGGAGATTTTAGGACTGGAGCTTGCCGGCGAAGTGGAAGCCGTGGGGTCTGCCGTGCATGGCTATAAGCCTGGCGACCGCGTATGTGCTTTAGTCGGGGGTGGCGGCTATGCCGAGAAAGCGGTGGTCGATGCCCGCATGCTAATTCCCATGCCTGAGGGCTGGAGCTTCACCCAGGCCGCTGCTGTACCGGAAGTGTTTTTCACTGCGCAAGAAACCGTCTTTGTCCTCGGTGGGCTGAAAACTGGAGAAACCGTGTTGATCCACGCTGCTGCCAGTGGTGTAGGCACGGCGGCGATTCAGATGGCGCGAGAGATCGGAGCGCGGGTGCTAGTGACTGCCGGGTCTGCCGACAAGATCCAGCGCTGTCTGGAGCTTGGCGCACATGCGGGTTGCAATTACAAAGAGCGCGACTTCGCCGAGTGGATTCAGGAGGTCACGAACAAGCAAGGGGTGGAGCTGATCGAAGATTTTATCGGTGCGCCCTATTGGGAACGCAATCTGCGCAGCTTGAAGACCTGCGGGCGACTGGTGCTGGTCGGCACTATGGGCGGGGTGAAGGTCGAGACCAGCCTCATGTTACTGATGAGCAAACGCTTACAGGTGTTTGGCTCCGTGTTGCGTGCGCGTCCCTTGGTCGAGAAAATTGCCGTCACGCAGCGCTTCTGTCGAGATTGGCTACCTCTGCTGGCCTCGGGCCGTATCAAGCCGGTTGTGGATACGGTCTTTCCCTTGGACCAAGCTGCCGAAGCGCATCGTTACATGGAAGAGAACCGCAACTTCGGCAAGATCATCCTCTCGGTCTAGGAGTCATTCCGTTTGCTCGTAGCGCCAGCCGCTGTCGACCATCCACAAACGATGGCGGCGGCCTGGGCGATCCAGGTCGATATCTGGATAACCGACGTCGTCTTGATAGAGCGAACAAATCCCGCCGGACACCGGCTTGTAACGCGGCACGAAGATTTCGGGCTCGCGCTTGGTGAATGAGGCTAGCGCTTCGTGCGTGGCCCGATACGTGGCCAATTTCGTCAACGTGACAAACGTCGGCGGTGGCAGCTCAATCTCTCCTGTCCGCTGCGAGGCGAGTGCGTGATGCGGTTGTGCCCAGCGGTGATCGTGAATCTCTTCACCATCAATCTGCACGGCTTCATCCTGCGCTGCGGCAAGGAAAAACCAAGTCGAGTAGCGCTCCGGGCGTCCTTCCGGCGTTGTCCAATGGGAGATCCAGATGAGATCATCGAGGGCGATGTTGAGCCCGGCCTCTTCTTGCGACTCGCGCACTGCGGCGCGGCGAGCGGCGGCAAGCATGTCGTCCTGTCCTGGGGCATGGTCTTCGGGGTCGATGCGTCCGCCGGGAAAGACCCACGCGCCACCATGAAAAGAAATCTTCGAGTTGCGCCGTAACAGCAGCGTTTCGAGCGTACCGCCGGCGTTGCGGAGCAGGATCACGGTGGCGGAGGGGATGGGTGTCACTGGAGATGTAGTGGCCATGCAATTCCTATTCAGGTTGAAAATGAAGGCAAGAGAAAAATGCTCTAGTTGACGGAGAACTCTGCTGAACAGCCGCGATCTACCCAGATGCCACCGCCGTCGTCGTCGGAACCCCAGCTGTCATACTCGCGACACGGTGCGTCACTGAGCCGTCGGACGAGGCGGATGCGACCAGAGGTGCGCGTTGAGCAATAGTTATAGCGTCCACGGTCGGAGCGACACACGATGGTTTCCTCTCGCCTCGCGCGATCGTCGCTATAGCGACCTCCTCTGCCGGATTCGACCACGAAGACACCGCGACAGCCTTCGCTCACCCAAATACCACTGCCGTCACCATCCGAGCCCCAGGTGTCGTATTCACGGCACGGGGTATCGCTCAGTTGCCGTTCCAAAGAGACACGTCCATACGTGTCGGTGCGGCAATAGTTGTAGCGCTCGCCTTTCGATTCACAAGTGACAACTTTGCCCCCGCGTCCGCCTCTTCCCGCACCGTCGCGCCCACCGTCAGGGCGGCGTGGTTCGACGAGGAACGAAGCCCGGCACCCGCCGCTGACCCACACGCCGCTGCCATCACCATCTGACCCCCAGGTGTCATACTGGCGACACGGGGCATCACTCAGTTGGCGATCCAGGCGAATGCGCCCACGTGTGTCGGTGCGGCAATACTTGTAGCGCCCGCCTTGGGATTCACAGGTCAAGCGTTTCCCGCGTTTCATGTCGTAGTGGCGATCATTGTGATAGTCGTCCGATCCGTAATCACTGTAGCCCTCCGGTTGAGTCGATTGCCGTACGGCTTCGTTAATAATCGTCCCCAGAAGTGATCCTGCATCTTGTTGGGCCACGGCCTCACTGCGGAATCCTGGGAGCAACGCCGCACAGAACAGTAAAGTTGCGTACCATGATTTTTTCATTGCACTCTCCTCGTGAGATCAAGTTGGCAATCACATATAAGCTGGACTTTTCACGCCCACAAGAGGTCGCGTGGCAAATTTCGCTTTATCGAACCCGTTGCCACGTAATACGTGGTGCGACTTGCTCCCCGCCTTGCGGACGCGGTGGCGGCTTGAGGATGAGGAAGTCGTCGACGAATTCGAAGAAGCGCTTCTGGTCGCTGCCGACGTTGTTGGGAAACAAACTGCCTTCGACGTGATGGATGACGAAGCCTTCAGCTTCGTGAATTTCGTAGGTACCAAAGTAGGCCCCGTAGCCGTCGAAAGCGGCTTTGATTTCTTCGGGGGTGCCCTTGTCGAGATCGCCAGAAGCGAACTTTGGTCGACTCGGCTGCATGAGATGCACGCCCATGTGGCCAGTCGTGTCGTACATGATGTAGCCGACCGAGCCGGCGGTGTAGCGATACGGCACGAATTCGCCATTCGGTCGTTGCGCCTCAGCTTTGACGAGCCTCCAGGTGCCAATGAACTTGTTCTTGATATCAGTCGATGCTTGCGTCGCCATTTTTTTCTCCTCTGCCTGTGCGTAACAGAAAGAAACTGTCACAAAAAGGGCAAAAGCCACTGTGTGAAGCCAGTATTTCCTCATGTTGCCTCCGTGCCCTCGATTGGATGGAGGGCAGGCAAAGCCTGCCCTACGACTGCTAGCCTTTTCGTAGCGCCAACACGCTGCCTTCTCCATCGCCAGCGATGTAAACGGTGCCGTCGCTACCGACAGCGACTCCAGCAAACGGACTCAGCGGCCCAGGGATCAAATCCGGAATACCCGGGAGCGGCTTGGGCGTAATGCCCGGCGCTGCGCCCACCGGAAGATTGCTTGCGAGTGTTTGCCGTTGTTTAGTCGCGAAGGAAAAGCCGATCAATTCCCGGCTGCCGACGTCAAGAATCAACAGTTGATCGCCCAGTAGCGCTAACCCTTGTGGCTTCTGCAAGCCATCAAGCACCGTGGTCACACCGCCGTCGATCTGCACCACCCGTCCACTGCGCTCATCGCTCACACAGCAGGCACCGTTGCCAGCCACGACGACACCAGATGGACGACCAAGTCCGCTGGCTACGGTGGAGACTTCGCCCTTCGTGTTCACTTTCAGCACGCTGCCAGTCCCAGCTTCGGCCACGATGCACGATCCATCCGGCGCGTAGCCAATCCCGAGCAGTTCGTTCAAGCCGGTGGCAAAGGTCTGCGTGGTGCGGGTGCCGGGGTGATAGGCGGCAACGCTTCCAGCCGAAGTCGTTACCAGCAGATTCCCGCCCGGTCCGGCGGCCAAGCCACGGATGAAACCAGGAAAACCTTCGTCGAGCAGCATGCCCGGTCGGTTGCGTTTGCCGTCGGCAGTTATCGTCACCAAACTTCCACCGTCGCTGGCATAGACTGTACCGTCGCTGCCAGCCACGAGGCCCCAGGGGCCGAGGAACCCAGCCGCAACCAGTACGCGCTCTTGGCCATTACTGAGGACCTCAGCCACGCCGCCATCGACAAAGTGCGAGATGAACAAGCGGTTGTTTGGGTCGATTGCCATGTTGTCGATGCCGGGGCGTACTTTGGCGATCATGGTTTTCGCGCGACTTTGGATGTCGATTTTGAGGATCTCGCCATTCCCGGCTTGCGTCGTGGTGAGGAGCCCTTTCTGGTCAAACTTGACTGATGTGGGAATGGCAAGCCCGTCAAGAAAACGTTGCGGCGTCCCACCTGCCAGCGGCACCCGCCAAATCTCCCCAGCGGCAATCTGCGGGAAATAGAGGTGTTCGTCCGGGCCAACAGAAAGCGCGTTTGGCAGACCCAAGTTATCGGCTAACAAGCGTGGCGTGCGACCATCCGGATAGAGTTCAAACAGGCGACCGCCTGGGCGACACTCGTCCATGAACAGGCGATCCTGATAGCAAGTGATGCCGTTGGCTGCAGGGACGTTATCGGCAATCACCCGAGTGTTGCCGTCGGGTGTACGAGCACAGACACGTGAACTCATGACCTCGGTGACATACATCGTGCCGTGTGAATCGAAGGCGATGTCGTCGGGCGCGACGATTGGCCCGCCAACTGGAGAAACCGTGCGCGAAGCGCCTGTGGCAGGATCAAGGGCGCTGACTTGGCTGCCAAAAGCTTGCACGACATAAAGTTGTCCGTCCGGGCCAAAGCGCATGCCATTAGCACCGAACAGACCACTGGGTGGCGAGAGATGAGCAATCTGCCAACCGGCGGCGGCTTGCGGTCCGGTGGCAGTCGTGGTGTAGCGACTCATAGTAGAGCCCTCCTTTGCGCGGGCATTCTACCGAGAGGCGTTCGAATACTCAAGGAAAACGGCGTGGCGTCATTTCTGCCCTTCGGCTGCGCTGCTCAGCAACAAATCGCTTCCCCCGTGACGGACATTCAAAGCAACCTGTCATGCCCGCGCAGGCGGGCATCCAGAAGGCGGGGTCTGGATGCCGGGTCGCGCTGCGCTTGCCCGGCATGACGAAGAGTGATGGCCCTCCCTCAGTCCTCATCCCTTCCTACTCCTGCTCCCGCGCGAACACGGTGATGGCGTCGCTTTGGAAGGACGCGACATAGACGTGTTTGCCATCGGGACTGACGGTGACGGCGGTAGCCTCATCCAGCCCGACACCGTCGATGCAGGTGACGCCGTTGCCGGTCTCGGCGATACACCCGTGGGGATTGGACAACTGGGTCAACACGCCCGTCGTCTTGGTGCGCGCGAACACCGCCACTGCGTCGCTGAAGGCGGAGGCGACATAGGCATGCTTGCCATCCTTGCTCACGGTCACGGAGCTAGCACCATCCAGCCCGACGCCGTCGATACAGGTGACGCCATCCCCGGTCTGACTGATACAACCGTTGGGCGCGGGGAGCTGGGTCAACACGCCCGTCGTCTTGGTGCGCGTAAAGATGGCGACAGCGTCACTTAGCCGGGAGGCGACATAGACATGCTTGCCATCCTTGCTCACGGTCACGGAGCGGGTGCCATCCAGGCCAATACCGTCGGTGCAGGTCACGCCGTCACCGATTTCAGCAATGCATCCGTCAGGCGCAGCCAACTGGGTCAGCACGCCCGTCGTCTGATTGCGTGCGAACACCGCCACTGTATTGCTGAAGGTGGACGCGACATAGACATGCTTGCCGTCGGGACTAACGGTCACGTCGGCAGTGGCATGTAATCCGACACCATCGGTACACGTGACGCCGTCGCCCGCATTCGCGATACAGCCATCAAGCCCGGGTAACTGCGTTAAGACGCCGGTGGGCTTGTTACGAGCGAACGCCGTGATGCTATTGCCAAACCAAGATGCGACATAGACATGCTTGCCATCGGGACTGACAGTGACGGCGGCAGCACCATCCAACCCGACACCGTCGGTACACGTGACGCCGTCGCCCGCATTCGCGATACAGCCATCAAGCCCAGGTAACTGCGTTAAGACGCCGGTGGGCTTGTTACGAGCGAACACCACAATCGCGTCGCTCTCATAGGATGCCACATAGGCATGCTTGCCATCGGGACTGACGGTCACATCGATTGCGCCAGCCAACCCGAACCCATCGGTGCAGTCGATGCCATTGCCGACCTCGGCAATGCAGCCGTCCGGTGCGGGCAATTGCGTTAACGCCCCCGGCTCGGCCCAGCTTGGTTGCACACCACTCCAACTGATGCCTAGGGCCATGAGGGCAGTCATGAGCGTATTGCGGTCACGATGCGATTGCTGTTGCTTCTTCATAGAGTCCTCCTTGCTTGGCTATATTTTTGTGGCGTGACATTCAGAGGCACAATGTGACCCAGCCGCCAACAAGTGCGGTGTCACAACTACGCCAGGGCCACACGGAAGAAGAAAGGAGCGGGCTACAACTCCCAGGAGATGAGATCAAAAGGCGGGGGCGTGTAGGAGCAAAACAAGCCAGTTTTGATGTTGGTGGCGAGGTAGTGTTCGAGAGGAACGCAATGTTCAGCAATCTTGGTTAAGGCGAGCCTGATGCCTTTCTTGACATTCACCCGCGCACGCTCGGCTGCGGTGGAGACTGACCGAGGCCGGCCTTGCAGCCCCAAGGCGCGGGCAAGTTCGGCGGAGAGAAAATCGATTTCTTGCTGCGCCTTCTCTTGCCGCCCGAGATCATTGAAAGTCTGCGCTTCGTTAAGTTCCACGCGGAGTTCTGCTAACCGGCGTCGGTACTGCTCTCGTGCTTGAGCGTCGAGGAGTTCCTCGGTGCTTTCCTGGGGGGAGCCGCGCATTCCTTCTGCAAGCGCACCGCGCTGTGAGGACGCTGCGGCTCCAGGAGCGTGGGCAGGCGTGAGCAAGTCGAGCGCGAGGAACTCGACGCCGGGGTGACGGAGGAGGTGGGCAATATAGTCCAACCCGCGCATATGGCGGAGACGGAAGCTCGTCCCTCGGAAGGCGATCCTCCACGAATCGCCTTCTTTGCAGAAGACGTTGAGGGCCGGAGATGGCGGGCGACTCGCAACCGGCGGTTCTTCGTGCGAAGGGATAACGTGCTCGTCATGCCCGCGTCGGCGGGCAGCCAGGCGTTTTGCCGTGTCTGAGGCGGGGTCGCTGGATTCCCGCTGGAGCTGTCCTGAGCGTCCTGCGACTTGGTTTACCCTGAGCTTGTCGAAGGGCTCAGGATGAGTGGAAGCGAAGGGCGGGAATGACGTACCTGCTTCTCCCTGCCTCCGGTTCTCCGTTTCGTTGACTTGGAGCAATAGCTCTCCATACAGCCGATACAGTTCGGCTTCATACAAACGTGCGCCTGTCGTCTCCACCTTCACGAACGCTTCCTCAACTACGCGCATACCTTCTGCATAGTGTCCGGCTCTCGCGTGAGCTTCGGCCAGTAGCGACAGAAAATAGACAAGCAAGAACTCCGCGCCCATCGCTTGCTGGGTGGTAATGCCGTCTTTCATCATGGCGATGCCACGTTCAAGCTGCCCCTCTTCAACCAGAGCCCACCCGTGCAGGACCGTGCCCCAGCACCGGACCAGCGCAAATCCCTGCTCGCTCGTTAGGGTCACCACCGCCTCGGCTGGCGCTCGCACGAGTTCCCTTTCGCCACGATGTTGGTGGAGGAACGCGCGATAGATCAATGCAATGCTCTGATCGTAGGGTGCCGTCTCCTGCTGAACAAAACCCAACACCTCCTGGCCGCGTTGCCACGCTTGGTCGGGGTAGCCGGCACACCAGAGCGCAATCATGGCGAGGCCGCCGCCAAAAATGCCGGGATCTTGCCCGTAGAGGAAGGCATGCGCCCGATGCCGCTCCGGTGCATAGAGGGCCCGCACCCGCTCGAGATGCTGTCGAGTCATCAACACATCGCCGTGAGAATAGAGATGAAAGACCCCAGCCATGAGCGAGGCTTCGAGTTGCAGTTCGCCATTCTGGGCACGCTCGGCGATGGCGAGCATTTGCTCAGTGAGCAGCCCTGTTTGTTCGAATTTGGAGCGCACGACATACGACGCGGCTAAACCCCATAACGCGCTGAACAGTTGGGGCGTGTGGTCAAGCTGCTGACTGATGTCCCAGACGCGGGCATAGGTGTGCTCGACTTCCTCGGCAGCCGGTCCTTTGGTGTTGATGAAAGACACGCCGAGCGACACCTGGAATTGCAGTTCCTGCTGGAGGCGGTCCGAGGTATCCGGCAAGAAGGGCAGGAGGGTAAGCCCGTGGGTCAGAAGAGTGATGGCTTCACGGTGGGCGCTGCGCCGAACCGCATTGTCTCCGGCTTTACCAAGGTAGTAAACGGCGCGAGGGAAGTCGCGACCCTTTTCCCAGTGTACGGCAAGTTCGGCGGCAATCTCGCCGGCCTGTTCGCCATAGGCATGGTCCTTCTTCTCGGCGATGCGACGATGAAGGTGTACACGCTGTCGCTCTGCCAACCGTGCATACAATACTTCCTGATAGAGGGCATGGAGAAAACTGTAGCGTCCACTGATGGTCCCGTCCGGCCACTCCACCAGCCCGTTGGCTCGGACAAACTGCCCTGTGCGGGCCAGCCGCTCACAGGCGTCCTCTATGGTCGCTGGCTCGGTTTGCAATCCCGCCGCAACCTCCGCCACGGCAAAGTCTGCCCCCGCCACACTAGCCGCTTCGAGCAGGCGCTGTTCGGCCTCGGGTAAGCGCTCGATCTGTCGGGCAATGAGCAGTTGGATTGTTTCAGGAATGCTGCTGCCCATGGCCTGGATCTTGTCGGCATGGAGGGTCCACTGTCCGGTTGCTGTGGACACCGCACCGTGCTGTATCAAGTAGTTCACGGTATTGACGACAAAGAGCGGGTTGCCTCCCGTGCGGTAATGGAGTAGCGCGGCGATGTCGTGGAGAGCAGTGCGGTCGTTTGCAACAACGGCGAACCGTTCGGTCAGATACTCGGCAATGCCTGCGGGAGCGAGCGGCGTGAGCGGCAACTCTTCGCAGCGATTCTGACCTTGTAACTCGTGTACCGTCCCAATCAGGGGATGGCCGCTGGCCAGCGCGTCCGTGGGACGATAGGTGCCGAGGATCAATAACTTCGTCGGCTCACGCCGCCGCGCCATGTAGACGAACCAATCCAGCGTCGAGACATCACTCCAATGCAGGTCTTCGAGTATCAGCACGAGGCCGTGGGGGTGCGCGAGCCCTTCTGCTGCCTCGGCCATTTCCCGCAACATACGGTCCCGACTCGCCCCTTGTGCCAGTTGTTGGAGTCGCACGAATTCGTGGGGGTCGAGGAGGCTCGGCAGTTGCGCCAACCAACTGGGCGCATAACGTTGCAGCAACGCAAGACGGTGCTGGCTGCTGGGGCCACGGCAGAGCCGCGTGGTTGCTTCAAGGAGCGGGAGGTAGGCTTCGCCCGCACCATACTGCTCCACACAATGCCCCATAGTGATAAGCAGGCGAGGAAAACGGCGAAGCTGACTGAGAAACGCATCGACGAGAGCGGTCTTCCCGATGCCGGGATCGCCGGCGAGCAGCACGACCTGCCGCTGACCAGCGAGTGCCGTTTGCAAGCGCTGATGTAAGAATGAGAGTTCCGACGTACGCTGAACAAACGGGGCGGCTGAGGGACCACCACTCGCCGGCTCTCGCGGAGGGAAAGGAAGAATCCGTCCACTCATCAAGAGTGGTTATCGCAGGTTGCATGAAGAATTGTCAAGGCAGCGGCGAGGAGGCCGGGGCGAGGTGACCTCGCCCCGGCCTGTCGGAGGAAGAACGACCCTCTCCCATTACTCAGCACTCATTACTCAGTCCTGATCTCTCCCTACTTCTGCCGCTTCAACACCGCCATTGCATCGCTCGGGCCCGAAGCGACATACACGTGCTTGCCGTCTTTGCTCAATGCCAACGTAGCACCGGACAATATCTTTCCATCAACACACTCTCCGCCAGAGCCCGTCTCGCTGATACATCCATCCGACCCGCTCAACTGCGCGAGTGTACCTGTCGTTTTGTCGCGTGCGAACACCGCTACCGCGTTGCTCAAACTCGCCACATAGACATGTTTGCCGTCTCTGCTCAGGGCAATGTCAAAGGGGCCAAGCAACTCCTTCCCATCGGCACACTCGCCTCCAGAACCAGTGTCGCTGACGCACCCATTCAGCCCTGCTAGCTGCGTCAACTTGCCGGAGGTCTTGTTCCGCGCGAATACCGCCACTCCACCATTCAGCGCCGCCACATAGACATGCTTGCCGTCGGAACTCACCGCCACGCGACGCGCATTGAACAACGCCTTACCATTCGCGCATGTTCCGCCACTGCCATCGTCACTGATGCAGCCATCCAGTCCTGCCAGCTGCGTGAGCACTCCTGTGGTCTTGTTCCGCGTGAACACTGCCACCGCATCGCTGAGGACAGACGCGACATAGACATGTTTTCCATCGGGACTTACCGCCACATCGCTGGGTACATCCAATGCCTTCCCGTCCGCACAGTCCCCCAGCCCGCCATTGTCCCGAACACAACCGTTCAGCCCAAGATCTTGGCTCAACGCCCCAGTGGTCTTGTCTCGCGCCAACACCGCCACTGCATCACTGTTCCCTGACGCTACATAGACATGTTTGCCGTCGGGGCTGACCGCCACGGCATTTGCTCCATCCAAGCCGTTGCCACTCGTACATGGTCCTGCCCCTGTCTCGCTGACACAGCCATCCAGCCCCGCCAACTGGGTCAGCGTCCCAGTGGTCTTGTCCCGCGCCAACACCGCTACCGCATCACTGTTCCCTGACGCTACATAGACATGTTTGCCGTCGGGGCTGACCGCCACGGCATTTGCTCCATCCAAGCCGACCCCGTCCATACACGACTCGCTGCCGGTCTCACTGAGACAGCCCTCCAGACCTGCCGCCTGCATGAGCGCTCCCATGGCCTTGTTCCGCGTCAACACCGCCACCGCATCGCTCAGGCTCGAAGCGACATAGACATGTTTGCCGTCGGGGCTGACCGTTACGCCAATGGGGCTATCCAAGGCTCGCCCATCCGTGCATTGGCCCCCCAAGTCTGTCTGCCCGATGCACCCATCCAATGCCGGTGCTCTGACTCAACGCCCCCGGCGTCTGTCCCCAACTCGCACTCGTTACCCCCAACATCACACTCAGCGCCCACGCGCTGCACGGTACGGCTCCACGCATATGCTCTTCCTTCTGCCCTGGTCAACGTCCTCGCACCAGGGTGAGTAAGATATTAGTGGGAACCTAGCGCTGCACGGAGCAAAAGGCAAGAAAAAAATGACCCAGCCACGCCCGGCGCTGAAGTCGCCGGGCTACGACACAACGCCCCATGAATGGGGCTTGGAAGCCGGCTTGAGCCGGCGTGGTTCTGTAGCCCGGACATTTCATGTCCGGGCGGTGGGTGCCAATCTCGTAGCGTTTGGTTGAGGGCTGGGCCTGGATGCCGGGTCGCGCTGCGCTTGCCCGGCATGACGAGGTTGCTGGGGCGGGATCACCTCGCCCCTACCTTTCAGAAGAATGACGACCCTCCCTCAGTCCTCAGTCCTCAGCACTTCCTACTTCTACTTCCCCTTGAACACCGGCTT
>SYOC01000153.1 GCA_005804965.1 Pseudomonadota bacterium | reverse complement strand
GGTCTGCCCGCGTAGCGCACGCTCCACGATCATCTGGTTGATTTCCGGTTGCGGGACGGAATCACTCTGGCTCTTCTTGCCAGCGTAAATCAACTCGGCGTCAGGTCGTGCCAATGTCAACAGACGCTCATCGACCAAATAGTCGTAGATCACGACGTCCGCCTCTTCGAGACAGCGCTTGCCTTTGAGCGTCAACAATCCAGGGTCGCCTGGACCAGCGCCGATGAGATAGACTTTGCCGGTAGACATAGAGAAGAGTGATTAGTTAATAGTGGTTAGTGATTAGTGCTTGGTAAAAGACAACCTGCCGATTTGGCTTATTGGGTGCCACGGCTGGCTTGTCCGGCCGTGAGACCAGCATCCAATTCCGCAAGAATCTCTCTGCCGCCGCGAGATAACAGTTGCTCAGCCAGGGCGCTTCCGAGCTGTTCAGGCGCGGTCAATGGGCCACTAGCTGCTCCACGAATGACTTGCCGGCCATCGGGACTCGCCACTAACGCACGTAACCGCACCATGCCTTGGCTCACCATGCCCTTCGCCGCGAGCGGCGTCCGACAACTGCCGCCCATGCGCAACAAAAACGCTCGCTCGGCACGCACAGCTATCGCCGTCTCCTCATGGTGAAGCGGACGGACAAGAGCGAGGATGTCAGCATCCTCACGCGCCTCGATCCCCAACGCGCCTTGCCCGATAGCTGGTGGAAATTCCTCATCATCCAACATGTGGCTGTGCTCTGGCACAATGCCTAACCGTTTGAGTCCGGCAGCCGCCAGTACGGTTGCATCCACTACACCTTCGCGCTGCTTGCGCAAGCGCGTATCCACATTGCCACGCAAGAGTTCGATACGCACGCCAGGATTCAACGCCAGCAGCAAGGCTTGGCGGCGCAAGCTGCTGGTACCCACGCGCGTGCCAGCCGGCAGCTCGGCCAAGGTCTCGCCATGCTTGGTAATCAGCACATCGCGCGAATCTTCCCGCTCGGGAATGGCGCTCAGGGTCAAACCGGCAGGTAATTCACCGGGAACGTCTTTCATCGAATGCACCGCAAGGTCGATGGTCCCAGCGATCAGCGCCTCTTCAATCTCTTTGACAAAAAGCCCTTTGCCGCCAATCTTGGCGAGTGACACATCTTGGATTTGGTCACCCGAGGTCTTGAGGATGACCAGTTCAACCGCTACCGCTGGCCAGAAGTGTGTCAGCCGCGACTTCACCCACTCGGCCTGCCAGAGCGCTAGCGCACTGCCGCGCGTGCCAATGCGAAGCAGTGAGGGCATCATGCGTCCTCGTCCAACCCGAAGATGCGCCGTACGGTCGAAACACCCTCAGCTTCTGGCCCAGCACCATGCCTGCCACTCGCTTTCAGGTAGGCAATCGGCGGGTGCAATAATTTATTCATCAAGGCTGCGCTCATCGCTTCCACGGCTTGCCGCGCTTGGGGTGGGAGATCCTTCATCGACGCCAAGGCCTTCTCCACTTCTTTCTGGCGGATGGTTTCCGCGCGATCGCGCAAAGCGATAATCGTAGGCGTCACCTCCATACTCGACAGCCACGCCCAGAACGATTCCACCTCTTCAGCGATAATCGACTCGGCTTTAATCGCTTCACGCTCGCGCTCGTCTTTATTATCCTCAATGACTTTTTCCAAGTCGTCGATGTCATACAGAAAGACGTTCTCGATATCGTTCAAGCGCGGATCGAAATTGCGTGGTACCCCGAGATCAATGAAAAACATGGGGCGCCGTTTTCGTTCGCGCAGCACTTCATCCACCACTGCCGGCACCAGCAAGTAGCCGTTCATCCCCACCGAGCCGACAACCACGTCAGCCAAATGCAGATGGCGGTGCAGTTGGTCGAACGGTACAACCGTGCCATTACATTGCCGCGCAAGTTCCACTGCACGTGCAAACGTCCGGTTCGTCACCAGCACCGTACCGATACCGTTGCTCTGGAGATGCTTGACCGTTTGCTCGCCCATTTCTCCGGCACCGATCACCATTGCGGTTTTGTCGTCCAGGTGATCGAAAATGCTGCGGGCTAAATCAACAGCAGCCGAGCTGATCGACACCGCCTTTGCCGCGATGCGGGTCTCAGAGCGCACGCGCTTCGCCACCGAGAAGGATTTATGGAAGCAACGATGCAGAATGACGCCAAGGGCACCAAGGGTAGACGACACGGCATAGGCATCTTTCACTTGACCAAGAATCTGTGGCTCGCCGACCACCATCGAATCGAGACTTGAGGTCACACGAAAGAGATGACTCACGGCCTCTTTGCCGACACGAGTGTAGAGATGCGGCTCGAAGAGCGGGCGAGCAACGTGCCGCGCTTCAGCTAACAGCGTCGTGATCTTTTCCCCAGCCGCCTGCGGGTCCGGCGTGCAGGCCAAGATTTCCACACGGTTGCACGTGGAGACGATGGCACCTTCGCGCACCACCATATGATCGACGAGGCGACGCAAGGCTGGCTCCAGGGCATCCTCATCGAACGCCAACCGCTCGCGCACTTCGACCGGTGCGCTGCGATGGTTGAGTCCCATCAATAAAAGATTGGTCGTGCGACTATCCAAACGCGCCTCCATGCCGACCGGGGAAAATGAGCTTCACGCCGAGGAAGGAGCCGACTAAGACTATGAAGCAAGCAATCGTCAGCGCGGCGGCACGCCGCCCACGCCACCCCGCCGTGCGGTAGTGCAAGAGCAATGCGTACATCACCCACGTCACCAGCGAGAGCGTCGGGCGCGGCTCCCACACCCAAAACGTGCCCCACACATACTCCGCCCATACGGCACCGGTGAGAATGCCCAGCGTCAACAACGCAAATCCCCACGCCAAGACGCGGTAGTTCAAAGCATCAAGAGTCTCTAGCGATGGAAGGCGGCGAAACGAGAGGCGACCTTTCTTACTCTTCAGTTGCCGCTCTTGCAGCAAATAGACCAAGCTGGCGCTGAAGGCTACACCGAACACAGCATTGCCTAAAAACGCCAGTGTCACATGAATCGGCAGCCACACACTATGCAGGCTCGGCGGTAAATCTCGGCTTTGCGTAGAAAACACGAACGCGCCAGTCGCCATCACCACGCATAGCGGACTCACGACCGCGCCCAAAATCGCGACCGGGGCACGCAATTGCACCAACAGACACACGCCAGCCAGCAGACATCCAAAGAACGACACCGCCTCGTAGGATTCCACCACGGCGATGTGTCCAGCACTCAGCGACCGCACGGCAATTGCCCCAGCATGTGCAACAAACGCCCCACACAACAACCCGGGAGCAAGGCTACGCGCAAGCGGACGCGGCGACATCAACGGCCAGAAAAACGCGCCAGTGCTCAGCAGATAAAAGACGATGGCAAGCTGCAAAAAGACAATTTCCATATGCGGACAATTTCCCGAGACGCTACAACGTCACACCTAGCGCCGCACAGGTGCAAGACTGGCCAACCGTTTGTTGCAGGAGAGCATCTACCTGATCAATCTCTCGCTCGCGGACATATTCCAGAAGTGGCGACGCAGCCAACGCTGTAAACAAGCGCTGCCGTTCGGCTGGCGGCACTTTAGCATTCGCCACCATCTCGCGCACCCGGGCTAACAACGTGAGGGTCAGGGCATATTCCGGGCCGAACTGGCCTTCGAGATCCTCACGAATCCTTTTGGCCAGCGCCGGGCTGGTGCCGTTGGTAGAAATCGCCACCGTTAAATCGCCTTGGGACACAAGGGCTGGCACGATGAACGAACACAGCGCCGGACGGTCCACCACATTCAGCCAGACATTGGCGACCCGCGCCTCCTCGGCTAAACGCTGGTGGAGCACTTCATCGTCAGTGGCAGCAAAAGCAAGGGCGAACCCCGCCAAGTCTCCAGACTGATAGGGGCGTAGTAGCGCTGTAATCTCACCGCGTACCGACCACGCTTGCAACTGCGCGGTCAGCGTCGGACTAATCACTGTCACCAGCCCACCAGCGTGCAGCAAAGTGCCAACCTTACGCTCGGCCACTGTACCGCCACCAATGACGAGACATCGTCGCCCGTGCAAATCGAGAAAAGTGGGGTAATAGCGCATCATCTTCTCATCGGCGGCTTCGGGAGCTTTCCGAGGTGCATAATGACTTCTTGGCAAAAGCCTTCTCAACCTCTCCCTGGATTCCGGCTTTCGCCGGAATGACGCCTCTGCCATATTCGTCATTCCGGGCAAGGTCGCAGGCCGCGACCCGGAAGCCAGAATTTTTGCATGCACGTAGCCTTCCGAGGCATGTAGCATAGCAGCCAAGCCTAGAAGGACAAACCACCCGGAACGCAACAACTGTGCCTAAATTTTTCTTGACACAACAATTATTTTCGTTTTATATTCGTCGAAAAAAGGGAGAAGAAATGATGCACCCACAAACGGTAGCCAGGGTCAGCCCGAACCGCCACTGCCCTCCCCACCTCGCGCCTCCCGACAGGACATCACAGCCCTCCTCTCACTCGACTTTGCCAACGACAGAACCCAAACCCAGACTGTTCGACCAAGTACGTTCGGCTATCCGGGTGCGGCATTACAGCTTCCGCACGGAAGAGACGTATCTATATTGGATCAAACGCTTCATTTTCTTTCATGAGAAACGCCATCCGGCGGACATGGGTAGGGAAGAAGTGGGGCAGTTTCTTTCCGCACTCGCAGTCGACCGGCACGTCAGTGCCGCCACACAAAACCAAGCCCTCAACGCCCTCCTCTTTCTGTATCGCCACGTTCTCGCACTCGAAATAGGCTGGTTGGACGATGTGGTGCGCGCCAAACGTCCGCAACGCCTGCCCGTGGTTCTGCAAAAACACGAAGTCAAAGCCTTACTCGACGCGATGGAAGGCGAACCTTGGCTGATGGGTCATCTTTTGTACGGAGCCGGACTCCGCTTAATGGAGTGTCTGCGATTACGGATCAAAGATATCGATTTCACCGCCAACCAGATCATCGTGCGCGAAGGGAAAGGCAACAAAGATCGCATCACCATGTTGCCATTAACCATCAAAACGGCGTTGCGCGAGCATCTGGAACAGGTGCATGAACTGCATCGCCGTGACCTTGCTTGCGGGTTCGGTAATGTTGCCCTCCCCGACGCCCTGGAGAGAAAATACCCTCACGCGGCGAAAGAATGGGGGTGGCAGTGGGTGTTCCCGGCCGCGCAGATTTCCACCGACCCACGCTCAGGGGTGCGACGACGACATCATTCTTATGAGTCCGTGCCACAACGCGCCGTGCGCCGTGCTGCCCAAAGAATCGAGTTGGCCAAACCCGTCGGCCCCCATACGCTGCGGCATTCCTTTGCCACGCATCTGTTAGAAGCTGGCTATGACATTCGGACGATTCAGGAATTGCTTGGCCACAAAGACGTAAGCACCACCATGATCTATACCCACGTGCTGAACCGAGGGGGCAAAGGGGTGACCAGCCCAGCGGATCGGCTGTAGAAAGGACCACCATCATGCGCACTCGATTAACCTTGCACCCCGACCAAGATGGTGCTAAGCAGCTACGTAATCAATACGGAGACCGACTGATATGTGTCCGCTATCGGTACGATGAAGTCACCAAAAAACGATGGAAAACCGTGGAACTCATTATTGAAGAGAGTAACTGGGAGCCATTCCCGTGCAAGCCACCAAAAGACGCCCTCGTCGCCCTTCAGGTTGCGGCGCAAGAGCGCGAGGTGAGACGGCAAGTGAAGGCGGCCGGCGGCAAATGGAACCCCAGGGAGGTGGTATGGGAGCTGTCCTATGAGCAGGTGGTTGCGCTGGGGCTTACGGAGCGGATTGTCACCCCAAGAGTGGGGGAGGAACAGGGCGACCATCTACTTATAGATGGGTCAAAGTCGGAGCGACCATCTACTTATAGATAGGGCAGGTTCCATCTACAGGTAGATGGAAGCATCTACTTATAGATAGGACTATATATTAGTAGAGAGGGTAGATGCAGTCCAATTCATGTTGGGCCTCACCCTATCCAGCCGTCGTGTATCCGACTAATGTCATATAAGAAGCACACATGACCCCATACAAAGAATTTACAACTCGGCTCAAGTTGCTCATTAGCAAGAATCCACATCTCATCACGACCACCCTGAGCAACATCTTCACTATGCGGCTCATCGGGAACAAGACCCACGGAGACTTGGCCGAGATCGCCATTGCGGAGTTCATCAACCAATACATGTACGACTTCAGGTCCATCCATGTAGGAAAGGATCTCTACCGAGCCAAGGAACATGAAGAGGACATCAAGATCATCAATGAGATCACAAAAGCTGAGTTTCCAGTGAGCCTGAAAGCCTATGGCGATGGACCGCTACAGCTTTCCACGGATAAGAATTTCTTGATGTTTCCCAAGCTGCAACAAATGGGACAAGTGATTCAAGGACATCAAGGGTTGGCGACGCTTTGGGCCGACTCGGTATTTGTTGATTTCAGTACCCACAACGTTCTCCCATTGATTTACGACGAGAAGAAGCAGCGCTGTAATATCCTCGTGTTCGACCATGAGCGGGCAAAGCAGGAGACGACCAAGATTGTTCTCGAAGAAGAGGGCAAGGGGAGGAAGCACCCCGTATATCGCTTTTATGATGGTGCAGGAGATTATATTTGCGAAGTGCGTTATGGCAGTGGAACAGCTAACGCGCTCCAGAGAGGACTTTGGACACACACGCGGAATGGGTCGAAATACTTCGACAGCGTCACAGGCGGGTGGATAACTTACGCACACAACCAGATTTTGGTGAAACTCTTCTCTCATGCGCTGATTGCTACTTCGAGTGGTCATGAGGCTGCAATGGAAGAACTGAAGAAAGACCTTGAAGCCCAGAAAAAGATGTCGGTGCTGACATGATGGAAACGCTTCCCCTTTTTGATGACGAGATTGTTGATGCCCCGAAAACGGAAGGCATCAAGTACGCCGGTTCGAAACAGAAGCTTCTCCCTCACATTCTGTCCTTGATACGGAAGGTGAAGCCCAGGACAATTCTTGATGGCTTTGCTGGAACGACACGTGTCTCTCAAGCGCTTGGACAAAGTGGATATACAGTTGTTGCCAATGACGTAGCAGTTTGGTCGGAGGTTTTTGCTACGTGCTACTTGCTCAACGAGTATTCGCGTTCGCATTACGCTCCTCTTTTAGAGCACTTGAACCGCCTACCGCCTGAAGATGGTTGGTTCACTGAGCACTATGGGAGCGATCCTGGAAACGGCAGTTCTACGGGGGCAGACGGACTGAAAAAACCTTGGCAGAGACATAACACTCGCCGGCTGGACGCGATCAGAAATGAGATCGACCGTTTAGACCTGACATCGGTTGAAAGGTCGGTTCTTCTTACAAGCCTTATCTATGCGCTTGACGAAGTGGATAGCACGCTGGGACATTTCGCATCCTACCTTAATGAGTGGTCTCCGAGGTCCTACAAACCTCTTCGGTTGAAACTCCCCGCCATTCTCCCTAAGCGTGCTGCCCACGAGGTGCAGAGGAAAGACATCTTTGATCTTTTGCCGAATGTTGAGGTTGACTTGGCGTACTTTGATCCGCCCTATGGGTCCAACAATGAAAAAATGCCGCCCTCTCGAGTTCGCTACGCCGCTTATTACCACCTTTGGACAACTGTTTGTCTGAACGATCGACCGGAGGTCTTTGGGAAAGCTAAACGTCGAACGGATACCTCCGATACCATCGCGTCTTCCGTTTTTGAAGAGTTTCGACGAAACGAGCATGGCCATCTCATCGCGGTTGATGCGATAAGGAGAATGCTGAAGGGCACCAAAGCCAGTCATGTTTTGCTTTCGTATAGCTCGGGTGGTCGGGCAACAGCGGAAGAACTCAATGAAGTGATTGCAGAGAATGGAAACCTCATTGAGGTAGCAGAACTCGACTATAAGAGAAACGTGATGGCTGACATGCGGTGGACGAATGAATGGATACGCGATGCTGAGTTGCCCAATAGAGAATTCTTGTTCCTTGTGGAGAAGGTCTAAGGCCCAACATTGCGCTGCATCGCATCGCCGCCACATTGCGGTTTGGGAGAAACTGAAAGGGCGCGTCTTGGCGGCTCGCGGTGAGCGGGGGCGTTAGGCCCTTCACGAACTGTTAGACAATGAATGACCAATACGCGCGACGTTGAGAGATTCACTGCGGTGAGGTAAAAAAGCAAAGGTAAGATGATACAAACCTGCCCATCGTGCCTAAACGAATTGCCAGAGCGGGGGTTTCATTGCCCGGCTTGTGGTATCTTGGCTCGCTGCAAAACGTGTCGAGAGACTCTTCTTCTTAATGCTCGTTTTTGCATAAATTGCGGGACAGCTGCGGGTGAAAATAGTTCGTCTCCCATTGATGGGAGTGAAGAAAAAACTACGGGTCCAGCCTACAATATCATTGAGTTCGAAGAGGACACGAAAAGTCGACGTTTCCGAGCCAAAGTCACTGATCGAGCGATCGACAGTGTCAGTGATCCTTTAACACTGTTCCTCGCTCGTCGCATGGAAGTACAGCTAAAACGGAGTCGACGACACCCCTTAGACTCGGGCACAGATACAGACGATCTCCAGCTTGATTTGCCTGGTATGACTGCAGAAACTATCGATGAGGATAACCTAAAAGGTTCAAATACAGCCGAACCCACGAGCAGACACGCCCTTCCTCCGAATACAAAGACCGAACAGCTGAAAGAAATCTTTCGTTCCACTAAAGACAACAAATTGAAGTTGGCGAACTCCCGGCTTAAGCAAAGCAACCAGAGTGACTTTGTTGAGCGTCTTTCCGTTCTGTTTCTCCTCGCTCATGAATTGAGTGGACGAGAAACTGTCCCTCGCTCCGAGTTGAACGAGGTATTAGCTGACGTCAAGGTTTATGATGGCAATGCACGCAAATGGATTGCAAATACAGACCTCCTGATACGGGACGGCAACTCAATTGGATTAAGTCTACCAGGGCAAGAACGGGCGGGAGAAGCGCTACAACAGATGCTGGATCCCAGTATTGAAACCAAATGGCTTCTTGGTTCCAGATCGAATGTCCGAAAAAGTAAGATGGGCGCTAAGGAGGAAGAGAGCGCCGAGCAAACAGAAGGGAAAGTCTCCCGAGGGAGACGTGCAAAGGGGACTTCTTATTTTGCTTTGGTAAGGAGGCTGGGGAATGAAGGCTTCCTAAAAAAAGGACGAACTGGGGAAGAAGTAAAAACGGAGTTAGAAAGACAAGGACACAAATTTGCCTTATCCCGCGTCAACGATGCGCTCTTGAAATTAACGAAGAGTGAAGTTCTCTCGCGACATAAGAACGAATCTGGAAGTTGGATTTATCAGAATAAGCAAATGTCATGAAACCTGAAGAGGCTAAAGCAGTCATCGATGCTTTCTTGAAACAGTGCCAAGCATCATGTGACATTGCCAAGACAGCCACAAAGAATAGAAGGTCTCTCTCTGGAGACAATTTCTACGGAAATAAATTTCACTCTTCGCTTATTCTCCTATCGCAATCTGAGGGAAAGATAAAAAAACTCCTTGGTATCGCTCATATGGAAGAGCATGAGGCAACCCGACTTTCATCCTGCATAGAGACTATAAAATCCACCACATCTAAACCCAGCCAACGTACAGAAGCAGTCAAACAACTCCGTCTAGTTTGCCAATCTGAACTATTACCTCGTCTCGAAAGTGTCACAGCCGACCCAGTCCCGGAAACGGAACAAGTACTTCCTATGGCAGTTGTTCTGAGCACTCGCGGATATATTGAACGAGTCGTTCAGCAAGCTAATGGCTGTTATGAACACCAGTGGTATGACGCGTGTTCGGTTATGATTCGACGGCTTGTAGAAACGTTAATCATTGAACTGTATGAAGCAAAAGGAAAAGGCGCTGAGATTCAAGATAAGGACAGAAATTTCCTGATGCTAGGAGATCTGGTGGACAAGGTTGTTACAGACACATCATGGAATTTAGGCAGAGAAACAAAGCAAACACTTCCATTACTCAAAAGTCTTGGGGATCGATCTGCTCACAATCGGCGGTACCTTGCAAAAAAAGCCGATATTGACAGAGTCTTGCATGGACTCCGTGTTGTAGCTGATGACTTGCTTCACTTGTCTGGACTGAAATAAACAATAATGGGCCTAACTTCACGCGCCACCGCATCGCGGCCACGTTGGGGTTCTGCTAAATCTGAAAAGCCGCGGTGTGGCCGCTCGCGGTGCGCGAGGGCGTTCGGCCTGACATGTTTGCGCTAAAGGTATGCTGCGGTCGTCGTGGGTGGGAGATCTGTGGCTGAATTCATCGGCGCGAGAACTGTGCTGGCGGTAAAGAGCCTCGAGGTGGCCGGATCATTCTTTCGAGACAAACTGGGTCTCGAGGTCGAGTTTGAGGTTCCTGGTTGGGCGTTCATGGCACGCGGCTCTTGGAAGGTGATGCTCGGAGAATGCGCGGACGCAATGGCGGCTTCTGAAACCGGCGATCACTCGTACGTTTCGTATGTCACCGTCGATGACGTTGACGCACTGTATCTTGAGTACTCGGCGAGATCAGTTCCCATGATCCAAGAGGTATCGGACAAGCCTTGGGGAATGCGCGAGTTTGGCATCTGCACGCCTGACGGTCACCGCGTAATGTTTGGTCAGCCGAAAGAACCGTAATGTTCTCGCTACTCAAAATGCTCCGTCACCTGTTTCAGTTCGCGAAGGGTGAGGGCCATGACGACGCGGTGGAGGTAAGGAACACAATGAGATGAAGAGTAGTGCCGCATTACAGGTCTCGTCCCTTTTACGGTGGGATCGTAAGGCTGTCGATCATCTCCAAGAGAACCCCTGGAGAGGGTATTGTGATCCCACGTCAGCAGTTCCATGAATCAGCCGAACTGTCGCATGCAGCGGACCGGCCACGGCGGCCTTTGGCCGCCGCGTCCGGCCGCTGATGCTTGGCGTTAGGCGGAGCTTCTAAAAACGACTCAGGTTTTCACATGATAGTAGGAAGCATGTATAAACATCTGGCGATTGCTCTTATCAGCGGTTTCCTTCTTCTCCTCAGTTTGTCCGTGCCAACGACGGTCCGGGACGAAACCGCAATGAGTGCCGTCAAGTTGGGCTACCCCTTTTGGTTTGTCATTCAAGATTTCAGCAGGAGTGATCCGCCCTCGTGGCCGCGCCAGTACAGGTTCGGGAGTCCGTGGGAGGACCCTTTTCAAGTCTCACTGCCACGGGCTACCCTGGCTTACTTTGCGGTCTTTGCGGTTCTTCAAGGGATGATGATTGTAGTCGAAAAGAAAGGAAACCGTTAGAGCTGATACACTGGGAAAGTCGGGGAGGCGGACAGACAAAAGACCTCGCCTCTGAGCCACGCACCGCCACCACCACACCCGGAGCCCCGCCACAACCACGAGAAATGAGGGGACGGAGTGAAAGCCGCAGTAGAAAGAACAAGGACACGGAGTGAAAGCTGAAACGGAAGGAATAAAATGAGAGGGTACAAGAAGTGAGGGAACAGTCTCGGAGGAAACCCGCCTAACCAACCGCGCCACCGCATCGCCGCCCGCGTGCGGTTCGTAATGAAGCCGAAAGGACCCGTTTGGGCGGCTCGCGGTGCGCGGGGGCGTTGGGCGGCAGGCGAACGACGGCGCTGACGCGAAGGCGCGCGATGTCGGACGTCATCCTCGGGCCAACTGATCGATCAACGGGTCCCGAGGAGAGTCGGGAGAAGGGCAGCCGCGACCTCGGCGGGCCGCTCTTCGTGGGAGAACAGGCCAGCGCCCGGCACGATCGTGAGCCGCGCGTCGGGGAAGCTTCCGACCATCTCCTTCGCCCAGCGGATCGGGAAGAATGGATCCTGATCGCCCCACACGAGTTGCACTGGCACGTCGATGCGGCGGTGCAGATCTCCGAGCGACCGCACATATCGCAGGTCGAAGCTCTCGAGCAGTTTCACCGCAGCGTCGCAGCGCTCCCGCGACTCGTGCAACGGCCGCAGAAAGAACTCGTCGAATTCACCGTCCAGCCGGGATGCGTCGGCGAACGCGTCGCCCAACACGAAACCGATGCGACGGAGGCGCGGCTGTCCGGCCACCCAGCCGAGGCCGGCGCCAAAGCCAGGCAGGTAGCGGATCGAGAGGAACGACCTGAACCGCCAGCTGATGTGTCCCGACTGCTCGGTGTTGATCAGCCCCATCGCGCGCAAGCGGGAGTCGCCGACCATCGCATGGCGGGCGATCATGCCGCCGCTGTCATGTCCAACCACGGCGACGGACTCAAGTCCGAGGAGGTCGACGACCCGCCGCACGTTCAGGATCTGCTGTTCCACGGTGATCTTCGTGTCGGGCCCGAAGCGGCTGGAGCCGGCTCCGGGAAGATCGATTACGTGGCAGGTGACGTGGTCCACCAAGTACGGCAGGAGCGTGCGGAATGTCGCGCCGCTGACCGGCCAGCCATGCACGAACAGCACGTCGGGGCCGCTGCCGGCGCGCCGGTAGGCAGCCTCGCCGGCGCCGACGTCCAGAAGACGATCGGGCTCCCGGCGGAACAGGTCGGCCGCGGCCGCGGGGTTAAGCGTGGACATCGGATGCTCCGGACCGTGGGCGGGTCTCATGCAGCGCTCGCGTCATGGATTCGGGCGGCGGTTGCGAGGTCGAAGTAGTCGCGCCAGATGGAGATCAGCCCGTCGCGCACCTCGAACACGCTGTTGACGGGCAACTCGCGCCAACCGTGATCCAGCCGGTGTCGGTCGAGACGCTCGAGGAACACCACGGGGCCATCTGCGGCCCTGCGGAGGATGCGGAACTCGTTCTCGTGAATGGGCGCGAAGAAGGGCTCGAGCACCCCTCGAACTCCCTGGTGGCCCCGGACGGTTCCCATCGGGACGTTGGTGTACTCGGCATCCTCGGCGAGATAGGCGAGCGCCCGGTCGAAGTCCATCGCGGCGAACGCGTCGAGAAACGCTTCCACCACTGCTGTCGGATGAGTCGTCCGTTCCTTCATGGCCGGCCTCCTTACTTCAGGTTGTAGTATTCACTACAATCGAGCACAATCGTAGCGGTCGCTACAATCAAGCCCTCATGGGGCACAAGCACTCGAAGGAGGAGATCCTCCACGGCGCGCTCGAGACGGCCTTCGCGGACAGCCTCAGCCAGCTCACGTTTGGGCGAGTGGCAAAGCGGCTCGGCATCAGCGATCGCGTCGTGGTCTACTACTTCTCGACCAAAGACGAGCTCGTCGGGCAGGTGCTCGACGCCATGGGGCTTGAGCTGCAAAGGACGCTCGCCCCGGCGTTCACCTCGCCCGCGAGCGGCCACGCGGCGCTCGTTCGGATCGCCTGGCCCCTGCTCGCGCGTCCCGAGTCCGACCCCGTGTTTGCGCTCTATTTCGAGGCGAGCGGCCTAGCCGCCAGCGGGCGCGAGCCCTACCGACGCCTCGTCCCCCAGCTTGTCGAGGGTTGGATCTCGTGGGCCGCGGAGTTGATCGAGGGCACGGCCGCGCAGCGCCGCACGGAGGCCGAGACGGCAATCGCCGTCCTCGACGGCCTACTGCTGCTTCGTCTGCTCGGCGGCGCTCGCGCCGCCAATCGCGCGGCGCACCGACTGGGCGTCGCGTAGCCATCGTCCAAGGCGGCGAATCAGACCCTCAGGAGGGCGGCTCGGGGATCCTGCTCCCCGAACGATCTGTCTAAGTGCCTCGTGCCGCCCAACAAGGCGCTGCAGCTGCGAGCCACAGCTCCTTCCAATCGGTCCGTGGTAGGGTTTGGCATCCAACTCTGGGGTTCCTGGCGGGCCGCGGAGGCGCTGTGGCTCGCAGCTGCAGCGCCGATCCGTTAGGCAGTTTCACAAACAACTCCCTTGTTGCTTTTCCCTTGGATGGTGTAGAAACTCTTTTGCATGGCAAGCTTCCAGATCAACGTCACAGAAGAAGCGAAGGGAGACCTCGCCTACTATACCGCCTTCGAGCGCAAGATCATCGTCTCCGAGATTCGCGAGCAACTCACGCACCAACCCCAGGTGGAAACCAAGAACCGTAAGCCATTACGCGATAACCCGACTGCGTCCTGGGAATTACGCGTGGGCAAATATCGAGTCTTTTATGACGTAGACGAAACGGCAAGCACGGTCAGCGTTGTGTCCGTTGGGCACAAAGAGCACAATGTCCTCTGGATTCGCGGCAAAGAGGTAGAGCTATGAGAACGATTGAGTTGGAAAAAGAACCGCTTGACTTAGAAGCGGTTATCAAGCTGGCAAGCCAAGAGCCGGTGCTGCTCGTGACCCCGGAGGGCAAAGAATTTTGCTTGGCCGAAGCAGACGACTTTGAGCGGGAGGTTGAGACCTTGCGCGGGAGTCAGGCGTTTCAACGGTTCCTTGACGAGCGCTCAGCGAGCACGAGACGGATTCCGCTGGAAGAGATCGAGGCAGAGATAGAACAGGAACTGGCGGCGCAGGGCAAGACTGCCTAACAAACGCGTTGCACGTGACCGCCGCCCGCTTGCGGAGCTGCTTAAACCGAACGGCTACATCTGGGCGGCGGCTCGTGATCGCGGGCGTTGGGCTGCTTAAAGAAAGCATGACTTAGAATTTTCTATCAGGAGGCGAAATGGGGAAGTGCTTCGTGATCCAGCCTTTTGACAAAGGGCGATTCGATAAACGATACGAAGGAGTCTTCGCCCCTGCTATTCGTGCGGCAGGACTCGAACCCTACCGAGTAGACCGAGACCCAAGCGTCAGCATCCCAATCGAGGATATTGAGGCTGGCATCGAATCCTGCGAAGCATGCCTGGCTGAAATTTCGACGGATAACCCAAATGTCTGGTTTGAACTTGGTTACGCAATCGCGAGCCAGAGAGAAGTTGTTCTGGTTTGCTCAGAAGAGCGTACGGCTCACTTTCCGTTCGATGTTCAACATCGTTCTGTCATCAAATATTCAACGGAATCTCCACAGGATTTTGAGCAACTCCAGACGCAGATCACAGCGAGGCTCAAGGCCTTACTTCAAAAGAAAGCACGACTTAGCCAAGTTGCCCAGATACAATCTGTGACAAAATTTGAGGGGCTTGAACAGTACGAGATCGGGGTTCTTATTGCAGTGGCTCAGCAGATCAATGACCTCGATGATGGCATTTCAACCTACCGAGTGCGAGAAGATATGGAGAAGGCAGGGTTTACGAAGCTCGCCGCAACTCTTGGTCTCAAGGCATTGCTTGACAAGGAAATGCTGGAAGCTTTCCAGCGCCAAGACTATGACAGGGAAGTCTTCACTGCATACCGAGTGACAGAAACGGGGATGGCTTGGCTTTTCGCAAATCAAGATAAGTTAACGCTGAGACAGGAAGATGAGGTTCCATTCTAGGCCAGGTAGCATTACAGCCTAACGCCCCCGCGCCACCGCAGCGCGGCCTCGTTGGACTCTGCTAAATCCGAAAGGCCGCGGGTGGGCCGCTCGCGGTGCGCGGGGGCGGTAGGCTTCTTTCCTCGTCACGTTGATGCGCGTAAATACTAAAGGATGCGTCAGAAAGTATATATTGAGACGACCATTCCCAGCTTCTACTATGAAGTCCGCACGGAACCGGAAATGATTGCCCGGCGGAACTGGACACGGACTTGGTGGGACAGCCAGCGGCACGAGTACGAACTGGTGACCAGTGAGGCGGTGCTCGATGAATTAGAGGCCGGAAACTTTCCCAACAAGGATCAAGCGTTGGCACTGCTAGCCGAGGTACCGTTGACGCCAGTGGAACCCGCAATCGTCGAAATTGTGGAAGCCTACATTCAACGCTTGGTCATGCCGCGCGATCCAACGGGAGATGCGCTGCACCTTGCCTTAGCTTCGTTCCATAAGTGTGACTTTCTGCTGACCTGGAATGTCCGCCATCTGGCCAACGCCAATAAATTTGTTCATATTCGCCGGGTCAATACCTTGCTTGGGCTATTCACCCCGACGCTAGTGACCCCGCTAGAACTGCTCGCCTAGGAGGGACGATATGCAAGACGATCCTGCTGTGGAGCGTGTACGAGAGATCCGCCACCAGATTTCCCAACAATGTGATCACGATCCCAAAAAGCTAGTCGCATACTACATGCGCTTACAGGAGCGGCACAAAGAGCGGTTGCTCGAAGTTGTCAAAGACGAAAAGCTAACAGAAGCACCAGCAGAAGCCTAACGAAGCCCTGCAGCGCATCGCGGCCCGGTGGCGACTCTGCCTAAATTGAACGGTCCCGTTTGGGCCGCTCGCGCTGAGGGCGGACGTTAGGCACCAAACCAACATTTCGATAGAATACGTCATGTGGCCCAAGCTACTATTCACCGACTCCGTGATTTGATCCGTACATTGAACTATGCTCTATCCATCCACGCAGCAGAGGAACTTGAAGATGACAATCTCACCATCCTCGATTTCGAAAACATTATCCTCACAGGCGCAATCGTCGAACGCCAGCGCGACCGGCAAACGCGGGAGGTCAAATATATCGTCCGAGGCAACACACTCAGCGGTATCCCAGCGGAAGCCGCCGTTAAGATCGCCCCGGACGGCAATCTCTTCGCCCTCACCGTCTACTGTGACTAAGCCACGCTGTGCTTCGTGTAGTCGGACCGGAGTGCAACGGCGAGAAGTCACTCGAAGCTTTGGTCGGGGGTCGTCACTCATAGTGATTGAAGGGATCCCCTTATGGTCGTGCCCCCATTGTGGGGAGTCGTACTTTACAGCACGGACCTTACACGAAATTGAGCGGATCAAGACCTTGCGCAAGGCAATCGCGGTTGAGCGGCCGGTGCCAGTTGTAGCATTTCAGGAACAGAATGCCTAACCATCCGCGCCACCGCATCGCGGCCCGCGAGCGACTCTGCTGAACGTGAAAGGGTGCGGGTGGGCCGCTCGCGGCGCGCGGGGGCGTTGAGGCTGGAGAATAACCCCAACCTGGCCTTGCGGCGGGGCCACAAGAGCGGCAAGGTCGAAGACATTCTGCTGGTTGCTAACGAGGCCCCTCATGGCACGCTACAAGCCAATCGATCTGCGTCCCCGATTCCTCACGGTGGAGTTCACCCGCCAGATTCTCCCGGGCTCCTTTGAGTAGTGGAGGGGACGCCCTGAGTCAGCTCTTTACCCAAGTGTTGGTGGTGTGTGACCGGCAGGGGGTGATTGGGCGGGAGGTGTTTGCCATCGACGGGGTGAAACTGCCCAGCAACGCCTCCAAAGCCAGCAGTGGGACCCGCAAGGAGTTCCAGCGGGTCGCGCGGAAGATAGAACGGGCGGTGCACCGGATGCTAGCGCGGCATCGGGAGGAGGACCTCACCCCCACGTATGAGCCCACGCTACGCCAACGGGAAGTGCGACAGGTCGAGCGCCTCAAGCAGGAAGCGGCCCAGCTACGGACCTGGCTGCGCACGCATCAGCACGACCGCCGGGACGCGCGAGGCGGTCTCCGCCAAGCCAACCGCACGGACAACGAGTCGGCCAAGATGGCCACGGGCAAAGGCGTGCGGCAAGGCTCCACGGGGGTGGCAGTGGGGGACGAACGTCACCAGCTCATCCTCGCCGCCCAGGCACACGGCGTGGGGCAAGAGCAGGAACTGCTCGCGCCTGCGGTGGAGGCGGTCCGGACGCTTTGCACGGAGGCCACCATCCTGACAGCGGATGCGGGATATCATGGCGAAGCCAATCTCCAGCAGCTGGCGGAGCAAGACATTAACGCCTATCTCCCGGACAACGGCTACCGCCGCCGCGATCCGCGTTACGCCGGGCAAGAGCGCCACCGGAGTCAACCGGAGCCACTGTGGAACAAGCTACCGGCACCCCAGGCTCGGCAAGTGTTTCGGCCCCAGGATTTCCAGGTGGCCGAGGATCAGTCCCGTTGTATCTGCCCAGCTGGGGCACGGCTCTACCGCAATGGGCATCATCGGGATCGACGCGGAAAAGTGGTACTGAAGTTCACGGGGCACAAAGCGGACTGCGGCCCCTGCTTGCGACGAACCTGCTGCTGGCGCACCCCCACGCCGACACCGGTGCGCCAGGGGTCGCTCATGCTCGGGCCGACCGTGGGCAAGCCCGAGACCGGCACGGCACGGCTGCGCCGCAAGATTGACAGTCCGCTGGGCAGGGAGATCATCACCCGCCGCTTTGCGACGGTGGAGCCGGTCTTTGGCACTCTCCGCCACAACAAACGGCTGGACCGCTTCACGCTGCGGGGCCACAGCAAGGTGGATGGGCAGTGGAAACTGCACTGTCGCGTGCACAACATTGAAAAACTCGCGCCCCTAGGGTACGCGAGGTGAAGGAGGAATCTGAGCGCAGCCGTGAGTGAGGGAGCCGAGCCCACGGCGAGGTCTCTTAAAAGACCAAAGGGCTGGGGATTGGTGAGCGCCAGCTCTACTCACTGAGGACCAGCCGCAAAAAGAGTTTTTCTACAGCCTCGTTAGCCTCACAAATGCACCTCTCTTTCTGTAATACGTCATAGACGTACAATGCGTCGATGTTCAGTTTCATTGAGACCAAGCTGTTTTCTTGCCTGCTCGGAGAACACCTCTCAGATGACGAGTACGCGGAGCTGCAAAAGGTCTTGATCGCTGCTCCGGAGGCCGGAGCCCTGATTCCCGGCTCGGGGGGTGTCAGGAAGATTCGCTGGGGAACCGCTGGCCGAGGAAAACGAGGAGGCTTGCCGATCATCTACTACGCTCAGACCCACCAGGGGGTCATCTGGATGTTAACTCTGTACCCAAAGAATGTCATTGAGAATATTCCTGCGCATGTCCTGAAAAAAATCAAGGAGGAAATCGATGGCTAAAGCCAGCCGCAACATTGGTCTAGAGATTCTTGATGGGATTCGCGAGATCAAGCGCGGCGAGTACGGGCGCGTGATTACGGTTCCCTCGGTCACCTCCATTCGTGAGCGGACAGGTTTATCTCAGTCCCGTTTTGCCCAACTCTTGGGCGTATCGGTGCGGACGCTGCAAGAATGGGAGCAAGGGCGCCGTGCCCCCTCTGGCGCTGCGCGGACGTTGCTCATAATCGCAGCCAAGAACCCACGCGCTCTGCTTGAGGTCGCCTGATAGTGAATTCTGCATGGAGGCGAAGTGAGGCTCAACGCCATTGATGCCGCCGTCAGGTTAGGGGATTTACGGCTCCCTCCATCCAATCACCTGGAAGCCTTGAAGGGAGATCGCAAAGGACAACATAGCATCCGTATCAATGAGCAATGGCGGATCTGCTTTGTCTGGCGGGGTGGCCATGCGGAACACGTAGAGATCGTAGATTATCATTGAGGAGAACATATGGCTAAAACACGTATCGCTCCCGTTCATCCGGGTAGCTACCTCAAGGAACTCTTGGACGAGATGGGACTGTCTCAGTACCGACTAGCGCACGATATCGGCGTGCCAGCGATGCGCATTAGCCATATCGTCCATGGGAAGCGCCCAGTCACCGCAGAGCTTGCCTTACGCTTAGGACGCTATTTCGGACAAAGCCCCCGCTACTGGCTGAACCTGCAGAGTCGGTACGACATGGATGTGACGGAGGATGAACTCGGAGAGCGAGTGGTTCGAGAAGTGAGGCCGTTCAAGGCGGTCGCCTGAGTGCTCATTACGGCAACACGCTGAAGACCGGGCTAACCAGCCGCGCCACCGCATCGCGGCCACGTTAGGACTCTGCTGCATCTGAAAGATCTTGCTCTGGCAGCTCACGGAGCACGGACGGTATGAGCACCTCCTGGGGAAAGCAGTGGAAGGAGAGTAGATTGAGAACAACGGAAGCTCCACATGGATTTGAGATGGGGTTTTCTCTGGATTGTGACGACGATCACAGAAACGTTTGCGCTCTTTCTCCTTGAGAACGCAATAGCGTGAGCCGACCAGGCTTAGCAACGCATTGTCTACGCTGTTCCAGAGATGGATGCAGTTCGAGTGCAACGAGACCTCATCTACAAGCAGGACAACGGCGCTGAGCTGAAGATGGACATCTATCTCCCGCCTGCTCAATCTGGCACCACGCTCTTACCTGGGGTGCTCCTCCTGCACGGCGGAGGACTCCCTTCGACTATGGGTTCCGCGAAAGATTGGGGCGTGTTTGTCTCTTATGGACAACTGCTGGCCGCTTCGGGCTTGATTAGCGATGTTCATCGCCCGGGCGGGTAAGGATCATCCTGTCCTAAACCAATACCTGGACCTGATGGTAAAAGAGGGGCTAGCAGCGAACATGGAACTCGACATGATGAATCACCCCAATGGCCGGCATAATTTCGATGTCGAGAATAATGAGGCACGCTCACGGGAAATCATTGCTCGGACCCTGAGTTTTCTGAAGACTCATCTCGAAGTGCAGTGAGAAGATAAATTGAGTCTTGAGACTGTGAGCAAAGAAAGCCTCACTATCCATTGCACCGCCAGTCTGGCTACGGACGTTGAGGTTCACTGACGAAGAGGCGGCTTAGCGGTCGTCGGTAACAATCCTTTCACTTTGCTTCCACGCAAGTGCTCAAAAATCCGCTGCGTCGCGTGCGAGCGGTTCATCGTGTAGAAGTGAATCCCTGGCGCACCCCTGGCTAACAGCTCCTCGCATTGCCGCGACGCCCAGGCCACGCCGACTTCAAACACCGCAGTCTGATCGTCCGCCACCAGTTCGAGCTTTTGCCGCAACTCCGCCGGCAATGTTGCCCCACACATTTGGGCGACGCGCTGGATCTGCTTGTAGTTCGTGATCGGCCAAATGCCGGGAACGATACGTGCGGTGATGCCGGCAGCACGGGCACGGCGGCAAAAATCGAAATAGTCACGATTATCGAAGAAGAGCTGCGTGGTAATAAAGTCTGCGCCGCAATCAACCTTTTCCTTCAGATGTTGCAGATCAAGGTCTCGATCCGGACATTCTGGGTGTGGTTCAGGATAACCGGCAACGCCAATTGAAAAATCACCGAGAGAGCGAGCGAACTGCACCAACTGATACGCGTTTGCAAAACCGTCGGGAGCCGGGGTGAACGTTGTCTGTCCTTTCGGCGGGTCGCCGCGCAAGCACATCAAATTTTCAATCTTGTGTTGTTGGAGTTCAGTCAACACCTCGCGTAATTCACTCTGACTATGCCCTACGCAGGTGAGATGCGCGACCGCCACGATCCCTAATTCTTCTTGCATACGATAGACAATGTCGATCGTGTTCCGTCGAGTAGACCCGCCAGCTCCATAGGTAACAGAGATAAAACTCGGTCCTAGCGGCTTCAGTTCTCGCGTTCGCTCGAATAGGAGTTCGATCTCTTCGGGGCTTTTTGGAGGGGAAAACTCGAACGAAAAGGTTTGCTCGTGTACTCGAAACAGGTCACGCACTTTCATGCTGCCACATCCTCTCCATACCTCCACCTCGGAAGTACAATTGTTAACGCCGGGGAGAGGCCAACCACCGTAATATCCGCTGTTTGTCCTCTCCTACCTGCCAGAACTCTACTCTCTCATGGTTTACGCGTGCTACTTTTCCCATGCGTACAGTTCTCGATTTAAATTCTGGAAGACGGAAGAGGCGACGTAGAAGATCAGGAAGACGTCTCTGTTCGGCTTGTGGCAAAACGAAATAGAGCAAACAGTAACGTCGATCTCGATATCTTCTGTGACAAAACCCAGCATCGAGAGTCACAAAAGTGGGCTGCTTGAGCTGCCCTAAGAGTTGCAAAACACGTTGGTCTTTCAGAATATCAGCAGGGATAAAGTCTTCGATCTTTCGCACAGTGATCCATCTTTGCAGAGGTGTGAGAACTTCTCGCACTCCAAGATGTTCGTCAAGTATGATCTGGCTCATGCTGCTCGGCAATGCCGCTCAATAAGTGCGTCAGCGGCCAGTTGCAAAGCTTCCTGAACAGCCTCACGGGAAAGCCGGGGCCATTCATTTAAAGCCCAATCGACATCTCGTCCGTGCGCCAGATAGCCAAGCACCGACTCGACAAGAATGCGGGTTCCTTTGAAGGTGAGCTGCCCATGACACACTTCAGGATCTCTGACGATATGTGCCCCGATTTCAATGCGTTTCATGATGGGGACTATACTGTTCCGCTCCCCCTTCGTCGATATATCCCTTGCCTTTGCAATCCGCCTCTCCTCGGTATACCATCCGCGCCGTTAGCCGAGCCACTTGAGAAGGAGGGCTGTATGTATTCATTGAAGGATCAAGCCTGTATCGTTGGCGTTGGTGAGACCACCTACACGCGCGGTTCAGGCAAGACGGATTTGGCACTGATGCTGGAAGCATCAATGAAGGCCATCACCGACGCCGGGCTGACGCCGCATGATATTGACGGCATTATTCCCCCCCCGCTCGCAACCACCGCCGAACATTTCGCCGCCAATCTTGGCGTCGAAGATCTGCGCTACGCCGTCACTGTCCATATGGGCGGTGCGAGTCCCATCACTTCGCTGCAAAGCGCGGCGATGGCGGTTGCCTGCGGCGTGGCCAAGAACGTGCTCGTGCCGCTAGGTTGGAACGGGTATTCCTCCATGCGAGTACGCAACATGGGCAGCGGCGAGAGCGGTGGCGGTGCCCCCGGCGCATTGGCCACCACCATTGGCGAATACTATCTGCCGTATGGCGCTTCCGTGCCGGTGCAATGGTACGCCTGGATTGCGATGCGCTACAAGAATTTATTTAACGTGCCTGACGACGCGCCGGGACCCATTGCCGTTGCCTCACGCAAGCACGCGCAGCTTAATGACAAAGCGTTCATGCGGGATCGCCCGTTGTCGATGGACGACTACCACAATTCGCGCTGGATCGCGAAGCCGTTCCGGCTGTTCGACTGCTGCTTAGAGACCGATGGTGCCTGCGCCGTCGTAGTGACTGCACCTGAACGCGCCAAGGACCTCAAACACACTCCAGTCTACATCTCCGGCGTTGCCGAAGGGCACCCCTACCCCGCCGATGATATCCCTGCACGCCCCGACCCGTTCAAAATTGGCTTGAGTTTCGCCGCTCCGAACGCGTTGCGCATGGCCGAAATCGAGCTCAAGGACCTCGACTTCATCGAGGTCTACGACTGCTTCTCTTATGTAGTGATGTTTCAATTAGAAGCACTCGGGTTGTGCAAACGCGGTGAAGCCAAAGATTTCATCAAAAATGGGCGCATCGAACTTGGCGGTGAATTGCCAATGAACACGCACGGAGGCTTGCATTCTGAAGCACACGTGTGGGGACTCAATCACGTCGTCGAAGCCACCCGGCAACTGCGCCACGACTGTGGCAACCGGCAAGTCAAAGACGCCGAACTTGGTCTCGTCACCGGCTGGGGCGATTTCGGTGATGGTAGTCTGGTTATTTTACGGAGGTAAGAACGAACATGGCGGACGCAACAACAACCTACAAAAAACCACTTCCCAAACGTCGCGGGGTCGCAGGACAATTCTACGATTTCTGTAAGAAGCACGAACTGCGGTTTCAGCGCTGCACAAGCTGCCAGACGTGGCGACACGTACCGCGCGACATGTGTGCCAAGTGCGGCTCGTTCGACTGGGAATGGGCCAAATCGTCGGGCAAAGGCAAGGTCTATTCCTGGACCACGGCCGAGCAAGTGATGCTCCCGCAATTCACCAGCGATGTCCCCTACAACGCCTCGATCATCGAACTCGAAGAAGGCGTGCGTATGGTCAGTTGGGTCATCGACATTCCGAATGACGACCTACGCCTCGACCTGCCGGTAGAAGTCTTTTTTGACGATGTCACGCCAGAAGTGACGCTGCCGAAGTTTCGCCCTATCAAATGACACAGAAGCGGAGAATCGGAGACAGGGAGAATCGGAGAAGGGATTTTGAATCGCCGATTCCCCAGTTCGCCGATTCCCCGATTCAGCGAAAGGTCTCTCCATGAACCCCTTCCCTGGTTTCACTCTCCCGCAGGAACTCACGATGCTACGCGAGCAAGTACATCGCATCATTCGTGACGAAGTCATTCCCATCGAACAGCGCATCGATCCCGACGCTGCGGATCTCCCAGAAGACGACTACCATCGTCTGATGCAGAAAACTAAAGCCGCGAATCTCTGGTGTCTCGGCGCGCCAGAGCACTATGGCGGCGGCGGCATGAATACCTTCGGCATGTCGGTCTTGCTGGAAGAAATGTCGCAGCATCGCATGGGACTGTACAACGTGGGTTGTGGTGTGTTTGGCCGCTACCCGCCACCAGTCATTTATGGTGGCAACGAAGAGCAAATCCAGAAGTATGCCGTCCCGGCGCTGCGCGATGGCACCTACACCTTCTTTGCCATCACCGAACCCGGTGGCGGCTCCGACCCCGCAGGTGCTATTCAATGCCGCGGCGTGCGCCAAGGAGACTCGTGGGTGCTCAACGGTACCAAGATTTTCATCTCGCACGCACACGAAGCCGAGTGGGGCGTGGTATTTGTACGCACCGACCCCTCAAAAGGCCGCAAAGGCATCAGTTGCTTTATCGTTGACAAAGACACTCCCGGCTTCACAGCACGTCCATTCCGCACGTTACGGACGGTCTCCCTACCAAACGAGGTCCATTTCGAGGATTGTAAGATTCCGGCTGCTAACATGATCGGTAAGGAAGGTGACGGTCTCGACCTGTGCCTCGATTTACTCACCAAGCAACGCTTCCCTTACTCGGCATGCAACCTCGGCGTCTCCATCGCTGCCCACCGCATGGCCATTGCTCACGCCAAGCAACGCTCGACTTTCGGAGTGCCATTAAGTCAACGCCAAGCCATTCAATGGATGCTGGCCGATGCAGAAGTTGAACTGCGTGCCACGCGCTGGCTGATTTGGGATGGGGCATGGAAAGCCGATCGCGGCGAAGACGCCCGCCTCGAAGCCTCGATTGCCAAACTCTACTCCAGTGAAGTCCTTGGCCGCGTCATCGACAACTCCGTGCAAATTCACGGCGGTTACGGTGTCTCGAAAGAATTCCCGTTGGAGCGCTGGTACCGCGAGGCACGCATCCGCCGCATTGGCGAAGGTCCGTCAGAAGTGCATCGCATGGTGATTGCACGGGCGTTGTTCCGGTAAGGACAGTCAGAGGTATGCAGTGAGGAATTGCGACTTCCGATTATCATGATAATTTGCAGTTCATGTTCACACGATCACTGCGCTTACCGGCGGCGGGAACGGAAACGTTTTTCCTGTGGGGACCTCGGCAGACTGGCAAAACCACACTGCTACGAGAAACCTATCCCAACGCCTTATGGATCGATCTGCTCAAAGCCGAGGAGTATCGCCGTTACCTCCAAAACCCGGAACTGTTGCGCGCGGAATTCGCGGAGAACAGATCCCCTCGGTCAGGCAGACATGCCGATCAGACCGTCCAGGTCGTCCAGGTCGTCATTGACGAAGTGCAAAAGGTACCGCAGTTGCTCGACGAAGTTCATTGGCTGCATGAAAATCACGGTGTCCAGTTCGCCCTCTGCGGCTCAAGTGCTCGCAAAGTCAAACGTGGCCAGGCTAACCTTCTTGGCGGGCGGGCGGTACGGTATGAACTCTACGGTCTGACTGCTCAAGAGATCGGGGATGACTTCGATCTCACCCGCATGCTCAACCACGGCTATTTACCGCGGATATATGCGTCGGATCGCCCCCAACGGCTCTTGAACGCCTATGTCGCTGATTATCTCAAAGAGGAGGTGGCCGCAGAAGGACTCGTGCGGAATCTGCCCGTCTTCTCTGAGTTCCTGAATGCCGCCGTGCTTTCTGACGCCGAGCTAGTCAATTTCTCGACGATTGCCCGCGACTGTGGCGTATCGAGTCACACCATCAAAGGCTATTTCCAGATTCTGGAGGACACCTTACTGGGTCGCTGGTTGCCGGCCTACACCAAGCGTCCCAAGCGTCGTGTGATTGCTGCGCCGAAGTTCTACTTCGCCGATGTCGGGATTGTGAATCATCTCGCCAAACGAGGCGAGCTGCAGCCAGGCGCAGAACTCTACGGCAAGGCCTTCGAGAACTGGGTATTCCATGAACTCAACGCCCACAATGCCTACAACGAGGCGTTCGCCACTCTCGGCTATTGGCGTTTGGCGAGCGGCATTGAGGTTGATTTCATCGTCAACGACATGCAACTCGCTATTGAAGCCAAAGCGTCACGTCGAGTCACCTCGGACCATCTCAAAGGTCTCCGTGCGCTAGTACAGGATCATCCCAAGATCAAGCAACGCATCCTGGTCTGCCTTGAACCCAAAAGTTACCAAACCGAGGATGGCATTCTCATACTTCCGGCAAGAGAGTTTGCTCAACGCCTTGGAGCAGGCGAGTTGTTCTGATACTAGCAACCTAGACTCCACAGATGAGAATGCCGTATGAAATTTTCTGAAATCGTAGCGCAGACACTCACCTGGCTCCAACGTGACGGGCGGGTGTCATATCGGGCATTAAAGCTAGAGTTTGACCTCGACGACGACACGCTCGACGCCCTCAAAGAAGAGCTGCTTTTCGCGCACGCCGCACACGTGAGAGAGGAAGGTCCTGGGTTGGTGTGGACCGGCGCTGCATTCATGGCCGGGGCCTCGTCGCTCGTGGTGCGCACTGAGACCAGCACTCAGCTCCCAGCGTCTGGCACCATACCTTCGCGTCCTCAGTCCTCAGCACTCAGTCCTCAGCACTCATCTGCGGAGCGGCGGCAGTTGACCGTGCTGTTCTGCGATCTCGTCGGCTCCACGGCGTTGTCCGCCCAGCTCGATCCCGAGGAGTTGCGCGAGATCGTGCGGGCGTACCAACAGCTTTGTAGCACCATCATCACCCGCTATGAGGGCCATATCGCCCAGTATCTCGGCGATGGCTTACTGGTCTATTTCGGCTACCCCCAGGCGCATGAGGATGACGCCCGACGGGCGGTATGCGCAGGCTTGGAGATTGTCGAGGCACTGAGGCAACGGGGGGCGGGTAACGGGCAACGGGAAAGGCAACGTTCTTTGCAAGTGCGCATTGGCATCCACACCGGCTTGGTGGTGATTGGCGAGATGGGAGCCAGTGGCCGCACGGAACAACTCGCCTTGGGAGAGACGCCCAACGTGGCCGCCCGCGTTCAAGGCTTGGCCGAGCCGAACACCCTCCTCATCAGCGCCGCCACCCACCGCCTCGTCGGCAGTCAGTTCGAATGGCAGCCCTTTGGCTCCCATCTGCTTAAAGGCATCGACATCCCGATTGCCGTCTATCAGATCCAGGGCGAACGGCAGGATCTGACCCCAAACACCGGCCACAGCACGCCGTTAGTGGGCAGAGAGCAAGAAGTGGGCTTACTGTGCGAGCGCTGGGAGCAGGTCAGCGACGGACGCGGCCAAGTCGTGCTACTCACAGGCGAACCCGGCATCGGCAAATCCCGCCTCGTGCAGACGCTCACCGAGCACGTTGTTAGCGAAGGCTCGCTGGCCTTGGAGGCACACTGCTCACCGTATCGCCAGAACAGCGCCTTCTTTCCCGTGATCGACGCCCTGCAGCGGACCCTCTTTACCCGCGACGACGCCACAGCAATCAAGGTGGGAAAGCTGGAACGCGCCTTAGTCCTGTACGACCTGCCCGATGCGCTGCCGCTGTTTGCCTCCTCACTGTCATTGCCGCTGCTCACCGACACACCACCCTTGCCCATGACACCGCAGAAGCAGAAGGAGCGGACTATCTCAGCGCTGGTGCAGTGGTGGCTCACCCAGGCCGAGCGCCAAGCCACAGTCTCCGTGTGGGAAGATCTGCACTGGGCCGACCCTTCTACCCTGGAATTCCTTACGCTGCTGCTCGAACAAGTGCCCACCAGTCGGTTACTCGTGCTGCTCACCGCCCGGCCCGAGTTCATCTCGCCCTGGCCGCCGCGTTCGCACTTCGTCACCCTCACGCTTAATCGCTTGGGACGGCGGCAGACGGAAGCGATGATCACTAAAGTAGCCGGTGCCGCCGCCCTCCCCGCCGACGTGCGCCAACAGATTCTCGCCAAGACCGATGGGGTGCCGTTGTTCGTGGAGGAGTTGACCAAAACAGTCTTAGAGTCGGTTGCGTGCATAGGGTCTATGGGGTCGTCGGCCCGCTTGGCCATTCCCAATCCCGCCACATTACAGGATTCGTTAATGGCGCGGTTGGATCGACTCAACGCCGCCAAAGAACTCGC
>SYOC01000152.1 GCA_005804965.1 Pseudomonadota bacterium | reverse complement strand
GCGCGTCCATGCAAATGGGGCGATGCAATTGGCTGTGGCACCGTAGCGACCCATATCGAGCGCTGTGGCTTTGGTGAGTCCAACGATGCCCATCTTGGCAGCGGCGTAGTTGGCTTGGCCATAGTTGCCAATCAGACCAGAGGTCGAAGTGATATTGACGATGCGTCCGCTCTTCTGCTGGCGCATGTGCGGAGTCGCAGCACGCGTGCAGGCGAAGGAACCTTTCAGATGCACGTTGATCACGGCATCCCACTCCTCTTCGCTCATGTTGAAAATCATGCGATCGCGTAGAATGCCAGCGTTGTTGACGACAATGTCGATGCGACCGAACTTCTCCAGCGCGGTACCGATGATCTTCTCGCCGCCGGCCAAGCTCGCAACCGAATCGTAATTCGCTACTGCCACACCACCGGCAGCGACAATTTCAGCTACCACCTTATCGGCAGGAGTAGCGTCCTTCCCTTCCCCAGCCGAGGAGCCGCCGATGTCGTTGACCACAACTTTCGCGCCTTCATGCGCGAGCAGCACAGCAATCCCGCGACCGATACCGCCCCCGGCTCCAGTCACGACAGCAACTTTATCTTTGAGCATCATGGCAGTTTTCCTCTCTCAGGTACGGGAGTCTCCACCGCCGCTGGACAAGTCAGCAGTGGCCCCAATAGCCCTTCCGATCTCCCAATCCCTAGTCCCCAATCCCTAGTCCCCAGTCCCTAACCCCCCGCCCCCACCTCACGGTTGCCCAAGAATCGCCACACATGACACCGCCCCTGGCCCGCCGACATTATGCACCAAACCGAGCTTCGGGTCTTTGACTTGACGAGGGCCACCTTGGCCACGCAGTTGCGACACAATCTCGTAGACCATGCGTACACCGCTGGCACCGATAGGATGACCGAAGGATTTAAGCCCGCCACTCGGGTTGATAGGAATATCGCCGGTCAGTGCCGTGCGGCCTTCTTCGATCAGCTTGGCCCCCTCGCCTTTCTTGGCAAAGCCTAAATCTTCGTAATTGGTGATTTCCGTCCAAGTGAAACAATCATGCACTTCAGCGACATCAATTTCCTTCGACGGATTGGTGATGCCAGCCATCGCGTACGCTTGCGCAGACGCATGTTGCGTCGCCCGGAAGCCCAAGTAGTCGTAAGTTGGGTCCATAAATGGCCGGCCACTAGTGACCGACAACCCCACGCCTTTCACCAAGATGTAATCGTCACGATATTTCTTGGCCAAGTCTGCACGGCACACGATGGCAGCAGCAGCACCGTCTGTGGTTGGGCAGCAATCGAACAGACCAAACGGATAGGCCACGATAGGTGCCGTGAGCACCTCCTCCGGCGTCACCTTCCTTTGGATATGAGCTTTGGGATTAAGCGAGCCATTGTAATGGTTCTTCACCGAGACTTTCGCCAGCGTCTCGCGGGTCAAACCGAAAGTGTGCATGTAGCGTGTCGCGGCAAGAGCGAAAAGCCCGGGAGCCGTCGAGCCGTCGTTATGATACGGATGCACACCTTCGCGGGCGAGGCCGCGACCGGGGCGGTCCTTGTATTTCTCCACGCCAAGAACGAGCGCGGTATCATACATGCCCGAGGCCACCGCGAGCACCGCGTGTCGAAAGGCATCGGTGCCCGTGGCGCAAAAATTCTCGACCCGCGAGATCGGCTTATTGTAGAGCCGGAGAGCATCACCGAGTGAGACCGCAGCTTTGCCATGCCCCTGCGCCGGCGAGTACGTCCCCAACCAAGCAGCGTCAATTTCCTCAGGTGTGATCTTCGCATCGTTGAAAGCAGCAAACGCGGCCTCCACCGCCATTTCCTCATAGCCTTGATCGAAATTATCGCCAAACTTGATACACCCCACCCCAATTACCGCTACTTGGTCCTTAATCGAGTGCGCCATAGAAGCCTCCCTCATCGCCAGCATTCAAACGAGAACCGCCGAGTTCCAAGCTGTTTTGCTTTTAGCTTATACGCTGTTGCTTCAGGACGGAGCAAGCCCGTGCCTTGTCCGGTAACGAGAGTCCGTGCGGTCTCAACCGCGCTCGCATTTGGTCCGATTTTCTCTAGACAGAAACGAAAAAAGAAGATAAGAGATTTTCTCATACGCACCCTTCCGAATAGAGGAGGCTCTCATGCGTACCCAGACAACGTTACAGCCCGGCCAACGCGGGGCCAAAAAATTCGCGGAGCAGTATGGCGATCGTCTCGTCTGTGTCCGCTACCGACAGGACGAAGCGCAACGGAAGCGTTTCAAGACCATTGAGTTAATTGTCGAAGAATGGCCGTGGACGCCAGAGCGCAAGAGCGACAGCGTAGCCCTGGTGAAAGTGACCTTTGCAGAAAAAGCCCTCCGCCAGCAAATTAAAGCCGCCGGTGGCGTGTGGAATCCAGACCGCCAAGCCTGGGCACTACCCTATAATCAGGTCGTCGCGCTGGGGCTGGCGGATCGCATGATCGAAGACGCAGGTTACTATAGAACTGGTTGCAAGTTTCAGGTACCACAAAACTCCCGGAGATTGATCAGGGTGAAGGCGAGAAGTTTGAACCCGAGATGATGGGTGGGG
>SYOC01000015.1 GCA_005804965.1 Pseudomonadota bacterium | reverse complement strand
GGGGAGGCGAAATACTACGAGAGCAAAGGCGACAGCGGGAACAGCATTCGTCGTGGCTTCTGCCCGACCTGCGGTTCTCGGTTATTCACCCTACTGACATTCATGCCCGAGAACATAGGAATCATGGCAGGAAGTTTGGACGACGCGAGCGGCCACAAGCCGGTGTTCGACATCTACACATCGAGCGCTCAACCCTGGGACCATCTGCAACCGGAAACGACGAAGTTTCCTAAAGCGCCACCAAGGGCATAGGGAAAGAAGCGCGGAGGCCCCTAGCCTCAGCCCAGACTACCGGGCCTCCGCTTCATCATTTCGTTCTCATCATCGTAGAAGGGAGAAAATGGAGCAGTCAGAGAGGATCAAGCATGCAAACCTTGTCGCCTACCCACTGTCAGCTCGACGCTCGCCTGCCACAGCCGTTGCGCAGTGTCATCGTCTAACGCTGCCAACGATGGCTGTTCTTCTTGCCGCTTCACAAAGTATTTGCCGCTCACACGCGCGACTTCAGGCGCGGTCGCCAGATAGACCACCGTATCTGCGCCTTGCTCAGCCGTAAGAATCAACGGTTTCAGCACTGTAGCGATGAGCTTCGCCCACCAGCCGTTGTTACTGCCAAGACCGGTAGCGACACCGCCAGGGTGCATGGCATTCACCGTCACTCCAGAACCGGCCAGTCGTCGCGCGAGTTCCCGAGTAAACAAGATATTGCACAATTTTGACTGGCCATAGACGCGCAGCGCACGATAATGACGCGCATTTTGCAGATCACTCATGTCCAACGGCCCCCAACGATGCGCCCCGGAAGCAACATTGATGATCCGTGCCGGGGCGCTCGTCGTCAGACGTTCCAACAGAAGCTGTGTGAAAAGAAAGTAAGCGAGATGATTGACCGCAAAAACCGTCTCGATGCCGTCGCGGGTGGTCGAACGTCGGCGTTCAAGCGTCCCGGCATTGTTCACCAACACGTGAATCTGCGGATAGCGACCGAGTAATTCTTGCGCAAGCCGATGGATTTCGGCTTGTATGGACACGTCGGCCAAAGCGATCTCCACCTGCGAGTTTCCGCTTGCAGTGACGATGGCAGCACGAGTCGCCTCGGCGCGTGTACGATTCCGACACACCAGCACGATGGTCGCGCCCAGGTGCGCTAAGCCCAACGCCGTAGCGCGACCAATGCCGGAGCTGGCACCGGTGATGACACACACTTTTCCTTGCATACGCACGACAGCAGGTTCGGGCATGCTCTTCTTGGGTCGGTGCAGCTAGGCTGGGACGCCGGGCAGATTCCAACAGGCGAATTGCCCACGGCCAACAGAGCGCGGCTCTGCGCCCTTCTTCAAATCCAGCACGTACACACGCGCGGCAAGGTTCTTTGGGTCGGCACTCAGCAGTTCGCGATCAAGCAGATAGCCAGCAAACGTCACCGCGCTACCATCCGGTGCGACCGGCGGGTGCGACAACGCATATTGATCGAAGAATGACATCACCAGAGTTTGTTCCCGGCTCGGGAGAAAACGCACGAGTTCGAGGGCTTCGTCGGCATCGCGGGGTTGCAGATTCCAACACAAGTGACTGCGTTGCGCGTCAATACTGAGATAGCAGAGGGCATCTCCTGAAGGGAGCCAAAAGAAGCTGGAGGTCGGTTCGGTGACGCAAGGCGTGATGCGCCCAGTTTCCAAGTCAACGATCTTCACCGAGGTAAATGTGGCTGAGCCTGGGCGGGCGGATTCGCCAAACGCCAGAAAGCGTCCATCCGGCGACCACAGTGCCGCCACCATACCGGGAGCAGCACTGATTGGCGCTTTCTCGCCACTGTCTGCATCGAAGAGAAAGAGGGTGTTGCCCCCGTCGTCATCGTTCTCCACATAAGAGAGCAAGTCTTCGCGTGGTGACCATGTCGGCACGCGGAACTCTCCTGGCGTCGTGGAGATCTCGCGTAGCACGCGACCAGAAACCGGTTCGAGGAGTAACACACGCGCAGAAGGAAAGGCGGAGCGGCTATCACGCACATGCACGGCTAACCGATCTCCACGGCGTGACCACGACCAGAAGAGCGGTGCGCCACTCACCAGTGGCGTGGTTTTTCCTGGCTGTTCCAGCGAGGCAGTTTCCAGCGACAAATGTTGGTCGCCACGTTGAATCAAGGCAGCAAACGTCGTGGCGCTAGGCGACCAGTTGCCATAGATGGGCATTCCACCAGCCAAGTTGGCCAGCTCCCACGACTCTACCCCGTTGGAAGCCACAAGATACAAGAGCGTCTCCAGTTTGGACTTCTCTGAACCGCGCATCCCAAAACACGCCACCCGTTGCTCATCTGGAGCCCAGGCCGGCCACGCATGGGCGAGGTGGGGAGGCACCTCGCGTTCTTCCGTTGCCACGCCTCCCTCTTCCCATCTCCAGGTCAACTGTCGAGACTTGGCCTCGTCCAGGGTCCGTGTGAAGACGTTATCGTCCGTGCCCGTATAAACGAGCCGGGGGACGCTGAGTGCTCTCGCTTGCATCCGCATGTCCTTTTCGTTCACTCTCGCCGTGCGCCTTCTAAGACTTCGATAGATTTTTTCCGAGCCCGGTCCCGCCGCAGTAACACATAGAGCGCACCGGCTCCGCCATCGTAAGGTCGCGCAGAAGAGAACGCTAATACGCTGCGCGCCAACTTGCCGCGCGTCAGCCAATGTTTCAATCGATCTTTCAAAACAGGGACTTGCCCCGGGGAGTTCAATCCACGCCCATGCACCAGCAACACACAGCGAAAGCCCACACGTACCGCATTGGCTAAGAACCGCTCCACTTCGCCTTGCGCCGCGTCCACCGTCATACCGTGCAGATCCAGTGCCGCCTGACGCGAAAAATCACCCTGACGAAGCTTCCTGACCAGCGCCGTATCGAGGCCAATCACACAGCCTTCGACATATTCCTCAGTGTCTGTCACGTCGAAGCCGGTACGTCCGGCGACGAGATCATAGAGTTCGGCTAGGGCTTCGTTTTCCTCTGCCTGAGCACGGCGGGCAATCGTCGGCGGTGGAGAACTGACCCGCGCATGGCCCTCGTCCTTAATCGGCCGCACGCCTTGCATCTCTTTCCAGAACACTTCCTCTTCCGTCTCGACAGGAACAGGTTCTGGCGGTGGCGGCGGTGGTTTCGCCACCACTAGTGGCTTCTCTGGCACCTTGACGGTCTTTTTCAGATCACGAAACGGTGTATTGAACCCCGAAGACATGCGGGGAATGGTACCGTGCGCAACGCGAGAGGACAAGCGAGCAGGAGACTCAAGCAATAGGCTTCAGCCCTGTCTCCAGAGAAGGCCTGTCCCTACTGAGATCTTCCGGCCTTCCATTGCTCGCTCGCCATCACTCACCGGCAAGCTGTCGCAGAAACGTCGCCAAGCGACTCCGGGTGCTGCGACCGTGCAACCCGGCGCGTTCACAGCGTTCGCTATACTCGGCCACAAGCTGAGTCAGCAGGCGTTGCACGGCGTGGCCGCCGCGTCGGAGCTGTTCGGGTTCCGTCCCGCCGCCGGACAGGACAATCAACGGCTCTAGGCATTCTTGGTTGCCGATGAGGCCAAGCAAGCAATGCTCGGCATTGTCCAAATAGTCGTGGAGGAATTCGGTTTGATGTGGCTGATGAGTCAAATGATAGCGCAACTGTCCGCTGCCATAGGCAACCATGCGGGCAGTGTCCTGCATCATCAGCGAGAAAAGGCGACGATCCGCCGGAGACGAGGCCACGGCAGCGAGATGACGATGCAAGCTCAAAAGGACGCTACCGAGCAGCACATTGACCCCGACTGAGGCTTCACTGTAACTTTCGGCACTTAGCAATTCCTTGAGGGCTTGTTCGGCAGCAACGCTGGCGCGTTTCAGTCCCTGCCCTCCGGCTAAGGCGCGTTTCCGCAACGCCTCCAAGTGCCGGCCTTGGTCAAAAATCTGTGCGCACAGGTAGCTTTTGAGTTCAAGAAATTCTTGGTTGATCGAGTAAATCCAGCGCGAGGCTCCGCCCATGGCCACCGTCGCGCATTCTTGTAAGAACGTACACATTTGCGCCATCGCGATTTCCAGCGGCACCGGCAACGGCGCTTGCGCCAGGGCCTCCCAACCAATGTCCACGGCTGGTGCCCAGCGTCGGGTCTTGGCTTCTTCGTACAAAACCGAGACGTTGTCCGACCACACCTCGCTTTTCCGGTTGAGCGTATACCCCAAGTCTGGCAGTTTGCCCCACAACTCGGAGCCGCGCGGAGCCATGCTGTAGTTATTGCGAATCAACTCCGGCAAGCGGTCATATCCGTACGACCCGACGTTGCAGTCCTCGTACGTCAGCCCACGCGCAGGGTCCTTGGGGGTCAGACATACCCGCTCGGTTTTGGGATCGAACCAGCGCAATGTCAGATCACCCTGCATCACACGCTGCGTCAGATTGAACAGCTCAACGTCCTCAAAGAAATCCTTCTCCATGTAGAAGGCCATAGATTGTTCTCCTGAAAAAAGTAGGGGCGATTCGCGAATCGCCCCTACCAGCTCGCCCGAGATGATTGACAATTAGGCCAACACTCCAGCCTCTTGCAATGCCGCCCGAGTGAATTCCAAGGCGTTGTGGAGTTTGCTGCGTTTGCGGCGTTCGCTCAAGCCACACTTGTCCAAGCGTTCGAAGTATTCTTCGATTTGCTTCATCTGGAAGAGCGCGGTGATCTTGGCCCCTTGCTCGATATTCTCTTTCTTGAGCCCTTTGCCAGCCAGGATGATGAACGGTTCAGTCACTTCCAAAGCATAGCCACCGCCGAACACCATATTCTCGGTTTCGTCGAGATGTTTGTGGATAACTTCGCGCTTCTCGGGGAAGTGACGCATGACCCATTTCAGATGCTGCACGCCATAGCCGACATGCCGAGCCTCGTCTTGCATGATGAGGCGAAACATTTTTTTATCGGCATCAGTCGGCGCAATGTATTCACTAAAACGGAAAAGCGTGAGCACCACGCCTTCGCCAACAAGGTGCAAGGCCAGCGACATCTCGGCGAACGAGTCGGCATCGCGAATCTGCTTCAAGCTCATCTCGTTGTAGGGACTCGCTTTCATCAGCCCACAGCCAGTGGTCAACGCCCGTTTGCGAAACACCTCAGCGTGTCGGGCCTCGTCCATGACCTGCGTGGCCATGAAGTTCTTCACTTCCATAAAATTGTTGTTGAGCTTGCCCATCCACTCCGCCGGGACATCCGTGGCAATCATCTCTACTTCGGTCAAAAACGTTAGCAACTGCGCATAGGCGCGAGCGATCTCGTCCGGCAGCTCGGCCTTCGCCATTTCTGCCCAGGGCACATCGAGGGTCGCATTCCACTGCCGCGTCATCGCCTCTTCGTAATACCCCTCGGTATTGTAGGCCCACACCTCACCTTTTTGACTCACGGCGGCTTGCACGTCAGGCAGACCGTCCGGCAGTTCAGCACCACGCGGCGCGAAGCTGCGGTTGTCGCGCACAAACTCCGGCATCTCCGAGAATCCGTAGCCGTTTTTATCCAGGTCGCGCAGCGTCAACCCTCGGCGGGGGTTCTCCGGCGTAGCGGCAAGCTTCTCCGTCTTCGTATGCATCCACGAGAGATCGAGGTCGCCTTTCAGATTGCGCCGCCAACGGTCAAAAAAATTCTGATCCTCGAAAAAGTCGGTAGTGCTGAGATACGCCATAATACTCTCCTCTTGAGCCCAGCTTAGGCAGACAGCTGAACCGTAGTCGTGGTCGCCGGAAAGTCGATATCGAGCCGACCAGCAAGGTCAAAGAATTGTTGTAAGCTTTCTTGGAAGCGGAACAGCTTGTCACGATTATCAGGGTCATCGTACAACACGCGCATGCGCTCACCGAAGTGCGTCAGCGTGTTGAGCGAATGGGCGGCATCAGCACCGCCATGTTGCTTGATGTTCTGCATGGTCTCGACCCACGTGGCAAGGTCTCCCGTCAGAACAAAGTCGATCTCGGTCAGATCAAAACTGGCGACTTCGGCGACCTCGCGACACTCGAAGACCTCGAAGGTCAGCAGGCAGCGCCACGGTGCACCATGCGAGGCCAAGACCTCAACCCCGAAGGTGGTATCCACGAAGCCGAGGCGGCGGAAGCGCAGCTCTTCCTGCCGCATGAGAGTTTGCAAGGCTTGAAAAAACGCCAGTGAAGGAAACGCCACGGACATGAAGTACCCTCTTTATAATCGAAATTTTTGGCTGCTCGTCGCTGAGAAGCAAACTGAATCGCGATTCACTCTGGCATGGGTCAAGTGGTCTGTCAACAGAACCGTCAGCTACAAAGGTCGGCCAACACGTCCACGAGCCGTCGATTATCCGCGCGGCGTCGCACAGCGACGCGCACGAACTGGCGGCCCAGGCCGTAAAAATTCCCACAATCCCGCACCAGGAGTCGTTTGCTGGCGAGCAGATCAGCCAGGCGACGAGCACTCATTTTCTGTTTGTCGATACGCAACAGTAGAAAGTTCGCACTCGAAGGAAACACCGTCAGCCCAGGAACTGCTTGCAAACGCGCGTGGAGCCACGTGCGCTCCTTCTCCATAAAGGCACGGCTGCGGACGATAAAGGCTCGGTCTTGCAGACACGCGCGGCCTATTTCTTGTGCCATGACGTTGACCGACCACGGTTCGATGTGGCTGCGTAACGGTTTCAGCGTGGCAGCTTGTCCCAGCGCGTATCCCACGCGCAACCCAGGAAGGGCAAAGAACTTGGTCAAGGAGCGCAGCACGATCACCTGCGGACTGCGCACCGCTACATGTTTGAGCGATGCCTCCTCGTGCCAGTCAACGAACGCTTCATCGACGATCAGCTTCGTACCAACCCGTTGGCAGAGGCGTATGGCTTCCTCCAAACAGGTGCGCTGGGTCAGCACTCCAGTGGGGCTGTTGGGATTGGTTATCACTACCGCGTCATAGTGCTGTTCTGTCAGCACCTGCGCCAAACGCTCCAGCACGAGCGCAAAAGCAGGCGGACGGAGAAGAAAATGATCGACCTTCACACCGCTAGCTTGCAAGGCAGTGCGGTATTCGCTGAAGAGCGGGGCAAGCAAAAGCACGCGCCGTGCAGCAAGTGTACGCACAAGTGCATAGATCAATTGCGTGGAACCATTACCCACCACAATCTGCGTAGGCGCAAGCCCGTGATACTCGGCGAGCGCCTGGGTGAGAGACTCGGCGTATGGCTCGGGGTAGTGCGCAATACGACGCACAGCTTGACGATAGGCTGCGCGTGCCCCCTTGGGTAAGCCCAAGGGGTTAATGCTAGCACTGAAATCCAGCAGATCTTCTGGCGCGAGACCCAACTCGCGGGCAAAAACGTGGATGTTGCCGCCGTGCGCAAAGTTTGTCACTACTAGACGCTCCACAGCAGGCTGCCGAGAACAAGAGCCGCCAGTGCCAGCAGGCTCGCCATGTCGAGCAAGAGTGTGCTGAAAGCGATGCAGGACGGAGTGAGAGGATAGAGGTCATCACCTAGCTGCGGTTTTTCGACAACCTCGCCGTCGTAGCAATTCGCGCCGCCAAGCTGGACACCCAACGCGCCAGCGACCGCCGCTTCAGGATAACCGGCGTTAGGGCTCTCATGTTTGTGGCCGTCGCGCCACGCCACACGCCACGCGGCTGCGACAGCAAAGGGGTAGTCAAAGCACTTGCCTATCCATGCTGCACCTACGAGCGCCAGCACGGTCAGACGCGCAGGGATAAAATTGGCAAGGTCATCCAACCGCGCTGCAGCTTTGCCAAAATATTCGTAGCGTTCAGTGCGATAGCCAACCATCGAATCCAAAGTGCTCACTGCTTTATAAGCCAAGGCAAGCGGCACCCCTCCGAGGGCCAGATAGAACAAGGGCGCAATCACACCATCCGAACTGCTCTCGGCCACCGACTCCACCGTGCCGCGCACGATCTCGGGTTCAGACAGATCGGTCGTGTCGCGGCTGACCATACGAGCAAGCAGCAAGCGTGCATGTGGCACGTCCCCTGTGCGTAGCGGAGCCAGCACGGCCTCGGCATGTTCCTTCAAGCTCCGCCGCGCCAAACACAACGAGCCGAGAAAGATAGCTAGTGCGTACTCAAGCCAATAGGAAACCGCACCAACAAAGCCGAACAGCCCTGCACTCAGCACATAGACTCCGCAGACCACTCCCACCGTCAATCCGAGTCCAAGCAAGAAACCGAGCGTCGGAACAGTGGTGGAAGAAGCGAAAGGGATCTTCCGAACCGTCATTCCCGCGCAGGCGG
>SYOC01000151.1 GCA_005804965.1 Pseudomonadota bacterium | reverse complement strand
GTTCTTCATGGAAGAGATCGTGCAGGATTTATTGGAACAGGGCGTGTTGGTCCGAACCGATATAGGGGCGGCCCTGCGTGGCCGCCCATCAGAGGGCACCCACATGGGGGTGCCCCTACAGATTCCTCCGACCGTGCAAGGCATCCTCGCTGCCCGCATTGATCGTCTCGCACCAGACGAGAAAGCGCTGCTGCAACAACTGTCCGTCATTGGCCGGGAGTTTCCCCTCAGTCTGGTCCGTCAGGTTATCACGCAACCGGAAACCGACTTGTATCGCTTGCTCGCCTCACTCCAACACAAGGAATTTCTCTACGAACAGCCCGCCTTGCCTGAAGTGGAGTACATCTTTAAGCATGCGCTGACGCAAGAAGTGGCGTATGGCACGGTGTTGCAGGAACGCCGCAAGGTCCTGCACGAGCAGACGGGGCAAGCGATGGAACTGCTCTATGCCTCCAACTTGGACGAACATTACAGTGAGCTAGCCCATCATTACCAACGCAGCGGCAATACAGAGAAGGCCATCGAGTATCTCCAGAAGACTGGGCAGCAGGCTGTGCAACGAGCGGCCTATACGGAGGCGATTAGCCACTTCCAGCCGGCTTTGGCGTTGCTCAATATATTACCGGATTCTCCGGAGAGAAGTCAGCAAGAACTTACCGTGCAAATTGCTCTGATAGCGCCACTCATGGCGACTCAAGGGTATACATCTGCGGAACTGGAGCGCGTCTATGAGCGAGCGCGGACGTTATGTCAGCACGTCGGGAGTGCTCGGCAGCTTTTTCCGACACTCTTTGGACTATGGGCGCTGCCTATGGTACGGGCAGAGTGTGGGAGAGTCCTTGAGCCAGCAGAACAACTCTTCAGCCTCGCCCAAAAGGAACAAGACTCCGCGCTCCTTCTAGTGGCCCATGCCGTACTGGGTGACACGCTCTTTAAGCTCGGAGAACCTGCCCCTTCTCGATCGCACCTAGAACAAAGCCTGCGCTTCTACGATCCTGAACGACACCAAGCTCTCGCCTTTTTATATGGCCAAGACTTCAAGGTTGTCGCCTTATCCTACCTCTCCCTCACCTTGTGGCTTCTTGGCTATCCAGAGCAAGCTTTGAAGAAAGACGAGGAGATCTGCGCTTTCGCTCAAGAGTTAGCTCACCCTCTAAGTTTGGCATGGGCATTCGACTGGACTGCCATCTTCCATCAGTACCGCAGGAATAGACGAACGGCCCGAGAACGGGCTGAGGCTGCCGTGGCCATCTCAACCGAGCATGGATTTCTGTATTTTCTGGCGTGGGGAACTACCCTACGAGGCTGGGCATTAGGCGACCAGGAGCAAGAAGAAGCGATTGAGCTGATACGCCAGGGCTTGGCTGCCTATCGAGCGAACGGGGCGGAGGTGTGGCGGCCTTTTTTCTCGCGTGCTTGGCAGAGACACATGGGCAAGCAGGGCAAACAGAGGAAGGACTGAGCGTGTTGACCGAGGCGCTCGCAACAGCAGAGAGAACTGGAGAGCGTAACTTTGAAGCCGAACTCTACCGCCTCAAAGGCGAACTGCTGTTGATGCACACACGGCAACAGGAAACAAGGAACGGGCAGTAGGGAAAAGGCAAGTCAAAAATCAAAAGGCAAAGGGCAAAAGTCAAAAATGTCTAATGCCTAATCCCTAACCCCCAACACCCAACCCCTATGGATAGGGGCCGCTCTATGACCGCCCACCGCACTGGTCTTACTTCTCGCCGCTTACTGGCGCAAACGAATCGACGGTGATCTGCCGTGACTTGAATTTCCACTCGTCGCCGACTTTGGCGTACTCGTCGTTGTACCATCCGCGCATCTCCCACGGCTTCCCACCACGCTGGAGATGCACTTCGACATAACAGGTCCCTTTCGCTTGGTCGGCTCCTTGTAACTCGACGACGTGGTTATGAATGAACGGACGTGGCTTCATGTCGTCCAACCCCTCGCCGATCATTTTGCGCAACGCCTCGCGTCCTTGCGCACGTGGGAGGCTGGGGTCGTTGGTGGACATCGCCCCATCGTCGGTAAACAAATTGACGTACCCGTCGAGATCTTTCTGCCACACGCAATGGCAATAGCGCACGGGTAAGGTGCGAATCGCTTCACGATCCATCACTGCTTGCAATGCCGCTTCGGTGCTTTGTGTCGCCATACCGTCCTCCTTTGCTGATGTGTGGCCAGTATATGCCACAGTGCAGCTTGACGTTCAATCTGCGCTCGAATACTAGGGATGGCATTTGGGCTGTTGCGAGAGGCAAACATCATGGCACGAGTCGCGATTGTGAAACCCGAGACGATCACCGACCCCATCATTCAGGAAATCTTTTCGTGGGTCACGGAAATGGAAGGAGCTGTTCCCAACCATTTCTACGTCGAGATGAATTTCCCGGAATTTCTCAAAGCCAGACTCACGGCGACAAGAGTGCTATGGCAAATGGGTGAACTGTCGATGACAGAAATTCAGCATGTCGGCATTCTCGTGTCGCAAGCCAACGGCTGTTCCTATTGCACGGCTGCGTTCTGCACCATTCTGAATTACGGTCTGCGTAGCGACGAGGACTATGTTTCCGCCTTGCTTACTCAAGGGGCTGAGGTTGTCCAAGAAGAACGCCTGAAAGCGATCCTCGCCTTTGCCCTTAAAGTGAACCAAGCGCCGCAAGCAGTGACCGACGCTGAGATTGCTGGGTTACGTCAGATCGGCTTGAGCGATAAAGGTATCGTGCAGCTCGTGCATCTCGTCGGTGACTTTGCCACGTATAACCGCCTCAACCTCGCGCTGCAAACCGATTACGACTATCGAGACCTGTGGCGGCAAGCCGGCTTCGCTTGGCAACCTCAGCCCGGTGAGCCAGTCGGCGATAATACCCGTGGGGTGCGGGCGCTCAGCAGTCATGAGCAGCAGCTCGCAGAGTAAGGCGACAAAGGAGTCTTCTTATGTCAGTGGAACCCATGATTCCGAGAACCAGTCATTCTCATTCCGCGCAGGACCAGAACCCAACCGCCGCCGTCATGACGGCGCGGTCGCTCGTTCCCGAGATTCTCGCGCGTGCCGATGAGATCGAAGCTGCGAGACGCCTCCCAGCGGATCTTGCTGGCACCATCGCGCAGACGGGTTTGTTTCGTCTTGCCACGCCTCGGCTGTATGGTGGTGAGGAGCTACATCCAGCCGACATCGTGCGGGTGATCGAAGAAGTATCGCACGCCGACGGCTCGGTGGGATGGTGCGTGATGATCGCTGTGGCGACGACTCCGATTGCTGCGATTCTTCCAGAGCGCTGGGCCAAGGAAATCTACGGCAACCCGATGACCATCACCGGCGGAGCGCTTGCTCCGAGTGGCAGAGCGACGCCGGTGGATGGCGGCTATCGTGTGACCGGACGTTGGCAATGGGGCAGCGGTACACAGAACTGCCAATGGATTTGCGGCGGCTCGTTGATTATGGAGAACGGCACGCCGCGTCAGATGGCCAACGGCGAGCCAGAGCTGCATCTGATGTTTTTCTCCGCCGATCAAGTGGAGATTCTCGATACGTGGAATCCTTCCGGATTGCGTGGTACCGGCAGCCATGATTTCCAGGTCCGCGATGCGTTCGTCCCTGGTGATCGCTCGACCATTATGGGCGTTACCCGTCCGCGCCTCCGCACACCGCTTTATCTGTTCCCATTCTTCGGCTTTATGGGGATGAGCGTGTGTAGCGTGGCGTTGGGCATTGCCCGCCGGGCCATCGACGAACTGATCGCGCTGGCGACAAAGAAAGTCCCCACCTGGACGCAGCGACCGCTCGCTCAGCGACCGGTCGTACACGTGCAAATTGCCGAGGCCGAAGCAGCCTTACGCTCGGCACGTGCGTTTGTGTTCGATGCTATAGATGCGGCGTGGGATTTGGCAGCGGCAGGGAAAACTTCGCCGACGGAGATCCGTCGTGACTTGCGACTGGCGGCGGCCAACGCTGTGCGGCAATCAGTGCGTGCTGTTGATCTTATGTACGAAGCCGGTGGTGGCTCGGCGATTCACGCCGAGAGTCCGTTGCAACGCTGCTTTCGCGATGTACACGTCGTGACGCAACACTTCATCGTCAATCCCAGCACGTTCGAGCAAACTGGCAAACTGTACGCTGGCATCGGCCCAGCCTCGCCGATGCTGTGACCCGTGAACGATGTAGGGGCGCAGCTTGCTGCGCCCGTTTTCTCACCACTTAGGCGATGGCCGCCAAGGCTTCGGCGTCGCTGACCGGGTCAGGGGTGCTGCCGCGCAGCGGGCGCGACCCAGGAATGCACTGGAAGGGATCGACAAGTCCCAGCTTTTTGCCGTGCTCGCGCAGCGCTGGGATGACATCGCGGTTCAGTAGCTCTAAGCATCGTAGCCGGTCTTTGGCTGGTACTGGGCCGTCGAGCCAGAACGAGAAAATCCCTGGCCGTAAGATGTCCAGCACTTTCTTGAGCTTGGGGATCACATTGTCCGGAGTGCCGGCGATCATCACCATATCCTTTAGGACATCAGGATACCCCGAGTAGATCGTCTGCTTGACGGCTTCTACCGCCTCGTCGGAATCTTCCCCGCCGTCTCCATACAGCGGTTTGGCAGCAGCGTTGGCACCGAAGTTCGCACGTGCCAAACGTCGAGTGGCCTCCTTCGAGTTGTAGCCGGGAGGGAACATCCACTCAGGACGGGCGAAGTGTGCGAACGCACCGCCGTAGAGAATCCGCTTGCCGAGTTCTTCCGCCCGCTCTTGCGTATCGGCTACCATCACCGGTTGGAGGTAGCCAAAATTTTCCGGGCCGGCTTGATAGCCTTCACGTGCTGCCGCCTGATTGTAGAAGTCCCACAATTCGAGCGTGGGTTCCAGCCGTGTGGCGAGGGCAACATAAGGATAGCGTCGTTTCGCGCACCATTGGGCAGTCTCTGGGCTGATGAGGCCAGGAATCCAGAACGGCGGATGCGGAGTTTGCAACGGCAACACCCAAGGGTTGACGTGACGGAAATGGAAGTGCTTGCCTTCATAGCGGAACGGGCCGGGAGTGGTCCACGCCTTGACGATAAAATCCACGCCCTCTTCGAACATCTCACGGTTGTAGGCCGGGTTGGCGTTATTGGCGAGCTGCTCGGAGCCAGCGCCACGCACCCAACCGGTAATCATGCGGCCATTGGAGATGAGGTCGATCATCGCGAGTTCTTCTGCCAGCCGGAGCGCGTTCGACACCGTCGGCACCGGGTTGCCGAGCAGCGCGATTTTCAGCCGTTTTGTGGTCTTCGCCACCACCGACGCTTCCACGTCCATCACTGCGCCCAGGCAGAAGGGCGTGCCGTGGTGTTCGTTGAGCATGACGCCGTCAAAATTCATCAGCTCGGCATCGGTGTAAATCTTCTCATCCAAATACTGATTGAGCAGCTTCGCGCCGTGCGCTCGATCAAACATACGATTGGGCGTGCCGTAAAAGCTCCGCTTTCGTACGATTTCATTTTCTAATTCCCGATAACGCTCGGGTTCGACTTCCGGGTCGTAATGATAAGCGCGTTCGGTAAACCACATATAGTGCATGAGTGTTCCCCTCTCTCGTCGAAACAAAAGTCTCGGTACTCGTTAGCCTACTGCGACGATTTGTTCAATTCCTTCCCGACGTTTTCCTTGAACAACGGGTGGTGTTCCTCTACTGTCTGGGCAATGGAAAAGGAGGGTCACATGTCATACGCCAATGCCGATGGAGTCAAACTCTATGTCGAGGAAACTGGAAACGGGTATCCCATCGTGTTCGTACACGAGTTCGCGGCAGACCATCGCGAGTGGGAAACGCAGGTGCGCTATTTTTCGCGGGGCTATCGGTGCATTACCTTTGCGGCTCGCGGCTATACGCCTTCAGACGTGCCCGAGGCAGAAGAGGCCTATCATTACACGCACTTCGCCGATGACATTGCTGCGGTGATGCGCCACGCTGGGGTTGCCAAGGCGCATGTCGTCGGACTCAGCCAAGGTGCGTATGCGACGTTGATGTTCGGGCTTCGTCACCCGCAGATGGCCAGCGCCTTGGTGGCGGCTGGATGTGGCAGCGGCTCGGTGCGCGAGCAGCGCGAGGAGTTCATGAAAACTTGCGAAGCCACGTCACATCGCTTCGTGCATGAAGGCGCAGCGGCGCTGGCACAAGAAATGGGCGTCGCTCCCAGCCGTGTCCAGTTGCTCAATAAAGACCCGCGCGGGTGGCAGGAGTTTGTCGAGCACCTGAGCCAACACTCTGCCACAGGCTCCTCGCTCACCATGCGTAATTACCAAGGAAAACGTCCCTCGCTGTATGACTTCGCCCAGCAATTCGCCGCTATGACCATTCCTACACTCGTCGTGGTGGGGGACGAAGATGAGAGCTGTATCGAGCCTAGCGTCTTCTTGAAGCGCACGATTCCGACGGCGGGTTTGTTCATCCAGCCGCGCACTGGCCATGCCATCAATCTTGAAGAACCAGCGGTATTTAACCGCGAGGTCCAGGAATTTTTCAGCGCGGTCGAGCGCGGGACGTGGGGGCGGCGCGACCCCCGGGCTGTTGTCGGCGGCCACGGCCAGCGCTAAGGACTTATGCACAGCAAGCTATTTCCTGGAGGTTCATGATGAATGTTCGTGCTGCGGTGGCCCATCAGGCTGGAGCGCCACTGGTCATAGAAACGGTCAATCTCGAAGGTCCGAAAGCTGGCGAGGTGCTCGTCGAGATCAAAGCGACTGGCATCTGCCATACCGATGAATTCACCTTATCCGGGGCCGACCCCGAAGGGCTTTTCCCTGCGATCTTGGGACACGAAGGTGCTGGCATTGTAGTTGAGGTAGGTCCAG
>SYOC01000150.1 GCA_005804965.1 Pseudomonadota bacterium | reverse complement strand
GACGGGGCGAGCAGCTCGTCAGTCCGGGCTAGCATCGCGAGACCCGGAATCCCGGGGAAGATCTCTGGAGTCCCGCTTGCGCGGGAATGACGACTCTGCTTTTTTTCGTCCAAACCTGCTGCTGACGAATGAAGACCGGGCCGCTACGGTTATGGTTCGCAGGCGATCAACTTCTCGCCTTCGAGACAGACATCGGTATCGGGGCCGCCGTTAATCACGTCGCGTCCGCCGACACCACCGTCGATATAATCATCATCCCAGCCGCCCAGCAGATAATCGCTGCCGGGGCCGCCGATGAGGCGATCTCGTCCGTACCAGCCGACGAGCAAGTCATCGTCACTGCCGCCGAAGATGATGTCGTTGCCGTGCTTCCCTCGTAGCTCGTCCTTACCTTCCCCGCCGCTGAGGGTATCGTCGCCCAGTGCGCCGATCAGGATGTCATCGCCGGGACCGCCGCAGAGAATGTCGTTGCCCGGTTGCCCGCGTAAGAGGTCGTCCCCGCCCAAGCCCACGATAATGTTGCCGGCCTTTTTTGGAGCGATAATGGTATCTCTCCCGTTGGTGCCGATGCAGCGCTGCAGGCCTGGCTGCCGGCGGCCATCGACGTAAACGATGCACTCGTCGCTGGCGCGTTCGCTAATGCCGGGATCGTCGCAGGGATCTTCCGACGTGACGCTGCCCTCATACGCCCCGATATCGCAGTCGCCGTCATTGCGTGGTTCGCTGCGTTGATCGGTGGCCAATCCACAGGTATCGGCACCATTCACGGCTGGGCTACCGGTGATCAAGGCGTGCGTTTGCGTCGGTCCGCCGTTATTGCCTAAAGCGAAGAGGATACCGCCGAGGGCGGTTGGGAGAGTGCCGTCGGACGTGGCTACGATATCAGTCGCGCCAGGGGTGAAGCCGTCGAATGCCTGGCCAGAAGTAATCCCGCTGTGACCGAGGAGGTTCAAGCTATTGGCATTGACTGTGGCTGTGGCACCACCAGAGTCGAGATTCACCACTTCGTCATGCTCGAGCCCATTATTACCCGAGACAATGGTCCGGTTCAGGTTTAGGACGGCACTCGAGGGTTGCTGTTGTTGTCCACCCGAACCCTGGGCAAGACTGTAGAGGCCGCCAGCGTAACCCTCATTGTTCGAGACTGTGCAGTTATTGAGCGTCACCGTCGCGCTACCACCAGACGTCGCACGGTTATCAATGCCACCAGCGTCCTCATAGTTGCCCGAGACCGTGCTGTTGGTCAGGATCAGGACTGCGGTGCTCAAGTAGCCAGCATAGTTACAGATGCCGCCGCCGTCGTTGCCCGAGACCGTGCTCCTGGTCAGGGTCGTAGAGGCACTACTGGCTTCTCCTGGAGCAAAATTGCAGATACCGCCGCAGCCATAGTCTCCAAAATTGTCGGAGACCGTGCTGTCGATTAATGCGAGTGTCCCTGCCGTGTTTTTAATCCCCCCACACGTTCCCTCAGCGACATTGCCGCCGCTGATGGTGGTGCTCTGGACCGTCAGATTGCCGAGCGAGTCGATATCCAAGATCCGCCTGTAGTGGCCCGGCTCAAGCACAATCGTATGCCCGGCCCCGGCGATGGTGATCTCACTGGAGACTACCGGCAATGTGTCAGTGATCGTAATGTCTTGCGTCAGATTGATCGTATCGGCTCCACCATCGTAATGTCTTGCGTCAGATTGATCGTATCGGCTCCACCATTGATGTTGGCGTCGATAATCGCTTGGCGCAATTCGCTCTCGTTGCTGGCATTCACGCTCGCCGCCCACAGGGCTTGGGGGTGTACGGTGAGCAGCAAGGCTACCCCTGCCAAGGAGCAGGCCCACTGGCGTTGCAGTTGGCGACGTAGGGTACGGGGGAGGGCACGGAGTTGCCGATAGAGGGCGGTGAAGCGCTCCATTCCCGCTTGGTGCTGTTGCAGCAGGGCGTGCGCCAGCTTGGGCATGCGTGTTGCGGCGGCGCGGAGCTGCTTGCTCCATCGGCGCAGCACGCATGCCCAAGCTTGGGTATCCAAAAGCGCTTGTACATGAGTGGCCTCCTTCTTCCTGTGGGCGAAAAATCTCCGTGTATACTACACAACTATGTTGCCCTGTCTAGGTGTAGCCGTGCGGAGACCTCGCCCCTACCTGTCTGCAACTAGATGTGGTAAGGAAGGGCACAATCAATATTGAGGAGGTTTGTATGAGTACAGACAACGCCAAGCTGGTAAGCGACTTTTGCATGGAGCTAGAAAAAGGCAGCGTGGCTGCGCTTCTGCCCTATCTGGCGGAAGATGTGGTGTATCACAACATTCCTTGGAAGCCGGTGCATGGACACGCCGGCGTGCGGCAAGTGCTGGGGCCGTTCATCGAAGGGCCGAAACGAGCCACTGTGAAAATGAACCTCACACACACGACGGTGGCTGGTAACGTAGTGACCAACGAACGCCTGGAGGAATGGGCGAAAGGCACGCTGAAGGTGGACCTGCCGGTGCTGGGAGTCTTCGAGGTGAAGGACGGCAAGATCACCCACTGGCGGGATTACTTCGACGCCAAGACCATAGCGCCGCTCTCACAAGCGATTCAGAACGGGTAAAGGAATCTTTCTGGGCAGACACGGGGCCTGCCCTTCTTTCAAGGATAGGTTTTCACGAAAGAAAAGCAGAGTCGTCATTCCCGCGCACGCGGGAATCCAGGTTTTTGCCCCTGGATTCCGGGTCTCGCGATGCTCGCCCGGAATGACAGGCTGCCTTGAATGAAAGGACATCCCCGCCAATTCCCATAGACATGACGAACGCGAGTAACCGCAGCGAAGCGCCACACAAAGAGGAGGGATCTCTCATGGCGATGACACACACGTCCAAGTCGGCGGAAGTCCGTCAACGTCTGAGTCACCCTGTCATCGACTCCGATGGCCATACCGTGGAGTTCGAGCCTGGGGTCATGGATTATCTACAAAAAGTCGGTGGCCCAGGGATTGTCGAGCGCTACAAAACCGAGCGCTCGACTGGCATGCTCTCCAGCCTGGGCGGCATGTTGAGCTGGCATCGCCTGTCTCCGCAAGAGCGGCGTGAGCAGCGCGTGACCGTGCCGCCGTGGTGGGCCTTGCCAGCCAAGAATACGCTGGATCGAGTGACGGCCATGTTGCCCAAATTGATGTACGAACGCCTGGATGAGATGGGTCTTGATGTGACCGTCGCCTACCCGACCTTTGGTTTGTTGGCACCGCATCTTGACGATGAAGAGATTCGCCGCGCTGCCTGCCGGGCCTTCAACTCGTATCATGCCGATGTGTTTCGCGAGTATAACGACCGCATCATTCCTGTCGCCGTCATTCCTATGCACACGCCGCAAGAAGCCCTCGAAGAACTGGACTATGCGGTGACGACCTTGGGCATGAAAGCCGTGATGTTGGCTGGCCATGTCGTGCGTCCTGTCCCGCACGTGCAGCGTACCGCGCCCGAGGCCGCCAAATACGCCTATTGGCTGGATACCTTCTGCCTCGATAGCGACTACGACTACGACCCGGTGTGGGCGAAATGTGTGGAACTCAACGTCGCACCGACATTTCACTCGGCAGGGATGGGCTGGGGCCATCGCACCTCGACTTCGACCTACATGTACAACCACATCGGCCATTTTGCTGAGGCTGGCGAAGCGTTATGCAAAGCCATGTTCTTCAGCGGCGTGCAGAAGCGCTTTCCGACACTGACCTGCGCGTTTCTCGAAGGCGGCGTGAGCACTGGTGCCCGGCTCTATGCCGATCTGATTGCGCGCTGGAAGAAGCGCAATCCCGAAGCTATCGAAAACTACAACCCGGCCAATCTCTACATGGAACTCGTCGTCGATTTGTGCCAACGCTACGGCGGACGCGTGACGGAAGGCAAGCTTGACCGCCTTGGTGTCGCTAGCGGGGCTACAATCAATACCAAGGCGGCACCGGATAATACTAATGATTTTGCCCGCAGCGGCGTGAGCAAAGAAGAAGACATCCGTGACCTGTTCGTGCCACGGTTCTATTTTGGCTGCGAAGCCGATGACCCGATGAATGCCATCGCCTTCAACACCAAAGTGAATCCCTTCGGGCAGAAGATTAAAGCCGTCTATAGTTCCGACATTGGCCACTGGGACGTACCCGACATGACTGAAGTCACGGAAGAAGCCTATGAATTGGTCGAGCACGGTGTGATTAGCGAAGCGGATTTTCGCGACTTTGTGTTTACCAACCCGACCACGCTGTGGACCGGGATGAACCCGGACTTCTTTAAAGGCACAGTGGTGGAGGCGCAGGTCAGTCAACTCTTGGCCAACGGGACGCATTAAGAAGGAGCATGATAGTTTTTCTGGAAAAGCCTTCTCCCATTCCTTCCTGGATTCCCGCCTGCGCGG
>SYOC01000149.1 GCA_005804965.1 Pseudomonadota bacterium | reverse complement strand
ATCGCTGATATATTCAGGGTTTCTGGCTTTTTTGTGTCCAGAGTCATCCAGGGAAAACCATTGCAGTCTACCTCAAATGGGGGTAGATATGTGGGGTATCGCAATCGTCGCAGAGCGAGATACCCCCAAATGCAATTACTGTGGGGTATCTCCTGAGAGAAGAGGAGGAGTGCCCATGCGCATGTTACTCACTGACTCACGGATTCGCACGGTGCGCCCATCGGCCACTGCAACAAAACTCTTCGATGGCGGAGGGCTGTTCCTGTTGCTGACGCCCACTGGGGGCAAACTCTGGCGGTTGAAGTACCGTTTCCAGGGCAAGGAAAAATTGCTCTCCTTTGGCGCGTATCCGCACATCTCGCTCAAGGATGCGCGGACCCACCGCGATGAGGCACGCGCACTGCTTGCTCATGGCATCGACCCTGGGGCAAAGAAGAAGGCGGAGCAACACGCCACGGCGCATACCTTTGAGGCAGTGACGCGCGAATGGTTTGCCCGTCATGGTGCCACTTTGGCCCTTGGCCATGCCGATAAGATCATCCGCCGGTTCGAGCGAGATATTTTTCCCTGGTTGGGCAGTCTGCCGGTAGAGGACGTGACGCCCCGGCGCGTGCTTGAAGCGCTCAGGTACATCGAAGAGCGGGGCGTGCTGGAAACGGCGCACCGGGCCAAACAGAACATTGGCCAAGTGATGCGCTACGCCGTCGCCACAGGACGCGCGGATCGTGACCCGACCCAAGACTTGCGGGGAGCCTTGCCCGCGCTGAAGAAAGAGCACCATTTCCCGGCGTTCACCAACCCTGCCACGGTTGCCGCGTTCCTCCGGGCGTTGGATGCCTTCAAGGGCAGTTTTCAAGTCGCGTGCGCCCTGAAAATTGCGCCCCTGGTGTTCGTCCGTCCCGGCGAGCTGAGGACTGCGCAATGGCAGGATATCGACTTTCCCCGGGCAGAGTGGCGGTTCACCACGTCCAAGACGCGCACAGAGCATCTGGTGCCGCTGGCTCGCCAAACGATAGCGCTACTACAAAGCCTCTTTCCCTTGACGGCTTCCACTGGGTGGGTTTTTCCTGGCCGTGACCTCACCAAGCCCATGAGTAACGTAGCGATCAATGCCGCGCTTCAGCGGTTGGGATTCGATACCAAAACCGAGATGACGGCGCACGGCTTCCGGGCGATGGCCCGAACCCTCCTCCATGAGCAACTTGGGTTTGCGCCAGAGGTGATTGAGCATCAGCTTGCGCATCGCGTGCCTGATCGCTTGGGTACGGCCTACAATCGGACTCGGTTTATTGAGCAACGGCGCGTGATGATGCAAACCTGGGCGGATTACTTGGAGCGACTGAAGATGGAAGCAGAAGGAACGCCTCTGCATCGAGTGGCCTAAAATGAAAGGCCCTATCCAACGGCTACGGAAAGACGCTCGTCTCAGGCACCGTGCCATCGGGGAAATGAACGCAACCGCAGAACGGTTGCTAGAGTCTGCGGTTGCCCTCCGTGCGCGAGCGACACAGAGTAGCGACGCGCACGTGATGCAGTCCGCTGAGGCTCTCATCTCGGCGACAGCAAAAACGTTCACCAGGGAGATACGCCAGGCTCGCCAACAGGTTCGGAAGATACTGCCGCCTGCACCGTCCAAACAGCAAGTGCGGCAGTATTGGGCGCAAGTGGCGGCTGACATCCGGGCTGGAGACTTACATTCTTTCGACGAAGCCCTTGCAGGATACGGTCCTAGGGCCTTTGTAGCACCGGAAATTCAAGACGTGCTCAACGATCTGTGGGTGAAGAGCCTTGGCGATACAAAAGCGAGAGCCAGTTTCAGAAAGATTGGCTCAATGCTTGTCGGACTGGTTGGGAGACCACCAACCCTCTCGGATGCTGAAAGCAAGAGCCATAAACGGACAAGCAATCTGACTACGCAACAGACGGGGAGAGCGCGTCGCTACTGCGACAAAGCGTGGGTAGACTATTTTGCGGGGAAGCAGGCGCATACAGAATTTGCAAGCGATCCACTGTGGCTACGGCAACTCGCCACCAACATTGACTGTCAACACTTCACCCGTGATACCGTGGCGAAGCGTGAAGCGCAACGGCAATTCTGGGAAAAGATTAAAATAGACCTCGCGGAGGCGAAGGCAACTGTCAGCAAAAACTCTCGCTAATTCTTGCTGACACTTTTGCTTTATTCTTGCTCTCGTAACGTACAAGATTGCCTCAACAACAACGAGGTGATCTTGTATGTCTTCTCTCGATGAATCTGGTTTTCTCCGGCTGAAACAAATTGTTCCCGCGCTCGTGCCCATTGGTAAGTCTACGTGGTGGGCTGGCGTCAAAGATGGTCGCTTTCCGCGACCCGTGAAATTGTCTTCACGAGTCACGGTCTGGCGGGTTGAAGATATTCGTGCGCTGCTCGCACGTGGGGAGGTGGCGGAATGATGAGCACCTCCGGGCATTCTGCTTCGCCTGACCCACCGTCACGTGCTGCGCTCGAAGCACGACGCGAAGACCTGCTGAGCAAGAAAGCAGTATCAGAAGCGATGCTGCGACGCTTCGCTTTAGAGCCTTCAGCATTCGACGAAAAGGTGATCGAAGACTATCGACGCGACTATCACGACGCGGTTACTGAGCTGCAAGAAGTGCAAGCTGCACTCGATGCGTTCGACGTGAGCGAAGGGGAAGCGGAATTTCACGAAGATGCAGCGGCGGAGAACGAAGAAGCAGCAAAATCGACAGAGAAGCCGCTCCCTTTACCAGACACGCTCCTTGCTGTGCCTTCTTTTGATGACGTGCTCCTGCCAGAGACCTTGCGTGGGTGGATTAGCGACCTCGCTTCACGGATGCAGTGCCCGCCTGATTTCCCTGCCGTTGGCGCAATCGTGGCGCTCTCTAGCCTCGTAGGCCGTCAGGTAGGCATCAGGCCCAAGCGGTTCGACGACTGGCTTGTTGCCCCCAATTTATGGGGGTGCATTATTGGACGACCTGGCATCTTGAAAAGCCCCGCGTTAGCTGAAGTGCTGAAGCCGATCCGCCACCTCGAAGCCTCAGCCCGTGAAGCCTTTCAGGCAGCGCAGGGAGAGCAGAATTTTTCCGACCTCGTGCGCGATGAGCAGCGCGAGCTACTCAAGAAAAAAATCCGTAAGGCCCTGGCTGATGGCGATGATGAAGCCGTCAAGAAGCTCCGCTCAGAGCTGCGTGATCCGCCACCAGTGCCGCTGCTCCGGCGCTATCTCGTGAATGATAGCACGGTGGAAAAGCTAGGGGAGTTGCTGAACGAGAACCCAAACGGGCTTCTTGTGTTTCGTGACGAACTTTCTGGGTGGCTGCGCAGCCTTGATAAAGACGGCCATGAGAACGACCGCGCTTTCTCCCTTGAAGCTTGGGATGGCAGCGGCGGATATACCTATGATCGTATTGGGCGCGGTACCGTTCGCATCGAACACGCCTGCATCTCGATGCTCGGAAGTATCCAGCCCGGACTTTTGGCGGAGCATCTGAATGCCGCAGTAAAAGGTGGGCGGGGAGATGACGGACTGATGCAGCGGTTCCAGTTAGCCGTTCATCCTGACGACTCCACCGAGTGGAGAAACATTGATCGTTGGCCGGACTCGAAGGCGAAGCTTCGGGCTTATGCTGCATTCACGAGGTTAAGCGACCTTTCCGGCTCGAACTTAGGGACGCGCCAAACCGATGAGAAGGCAATTCCCACCTTGGCCTTCGACTCGGACGCGCAAGAGTTCTTCAACGAGTGGCGCACAGACCTCGAAAGAAACCGCATTCGCTCACGTAGCAACCATCCCGCGATAGAGTCCCATCTTGCCAAGTATCGTAGCCTGTTGCCGTCTCTAGCGCTGATCTTCCACCTCCTAGACATGCTAACAGGCAATGTTTTCAATGTCGTCTCACTGGACGCCGCCAAACGCGCCGCTGGCTGGTGCGACTACTTGGAAGCGCATGCTCGCCGCATTTACAGCGGCATCACTCAACATGCTATCGCTAGTGCTCACGCCCTTGCCGAACGTATCCAATCCAAGGCGCTCACTTCGCCCTTTGCGGCCCGGGATGTCTACCGTTCGCAGTGGCGACTACTCACTAGTCCAGACGAAGTACGGGAAGCCTTAGACATCCTCGAAGATTTCCAGTGGGTCAAGTCAGAGACGGTACGGACGCCGGGAAGACCGCAGACTCGGTACCATATGCATCCGACCTTGGTGGGCAAATGAAATACCTCAATGCGTATCTGAGAGAGAAAAAAAATCTGGCGCATGTACAGGGAAATGAACTGACAGAACTGCCAAAAGGGGGAAGCACAGGGCTTCTGTCAGTTGTGTCAGTGCCTTCTGGTACAAATGCGCCCGGGAAAAATCCCTCTATCAATCTCGCAGGCAGCCGAGACTTTCTCTCTCGTCCGCTCGGACAGGAAAACAACCCCGACGCCTGGGACGCCTGGGAGCCGTTCATGGGCTGGCTGCTCGAACATCACCAGGAGCACTACTACGCCGTGTGTGAGGCAGAGGATGCGATTACCGCGCTGGAACGGCACGGCATCATCGAAGGGGCGGAGTATGCGGCGGCATGTGACATCTTGCGCCAACGCTTCGAGACGGCCCGGAAGTTGGCGTTGCAGGCACGGGTAAGGGTGTGGGTGCAGTGACCACGACAATAAGATTGCACTTCATCCCCTTGGAAAGAAAAACACCAATGCACGATGAATTTCACGATGCCTGCCCTATCTGTGACGAGTTCGACATCTTAGTAGCGATATCTACGTCTGAGCAGGTGTTCTTGGCGCATGCCCTGGAGACGGACGCGGCGGGCATCTGCCGCGAATGTAAAGCTGCACTCACGACCGTGCTGCATCCCGTGTACGACGCGACAAGGAAGGGTAACGACGATGACTGACACCAAGATTGCACTCTGCCGATTGTATGAAAACGTGAGCAAGACGACGGGCAAGCGGTACTTCGTGGGGAATCTCAGCTTCACCAGTAAGCTGCTGATCCTCAAAAATGACGACGCCAAAGAAGGGGAACCGGGATGGACGCTGTTCATGGTCGAACGCGAGCCGAAGACAAAGGGGCAACCAACACCCTGGACGGGGGGAGAGCCGTGGAAGTGATAGGGGAAAACTATTTGCTAATATGTATGGGTATAGGGGGAGAGACATCTCTCCCCCTTGCTATGAGGACCGT